>CALAGB010000535.1 GCA_937891245.1 uncultured Thermomicrobiales bacterium
ACGGAGCGGCGGAACAGGCACACGTGTTCCACGGTGCGATCCAGCGCGGCGCGAATCGTTGGAACGCGCCGGTGCTGATCGGCACCAACCACTTGTATCGCACCTCCACCTGGAAGCAGATTGGCGGTTATCAGGACTCCGTCATCGAAGACCACCTCACCAGCATGCAGGTTCACGCAACGACCAATCCGTCCACCGGCAACTACTGGAAAGGGGTGTATACGCCCGACATCATCTCGATCGGCGAGGGGCCGCGCAGCTGGACTGACTATTTCAATCAGCAATATCGCTGGTCGTACGGCGTTCTGGAGATCCTGCTCCGTCATTCACCACGATTACTGCGCCAGATGCCGCGACGGCGGGCGCTTTCCTATCTCTGCTTGCAAACCTACTACCCGAGCGTCGGCTACTGCTGGTGGGTCAGCCCTATCATCACCGCGCTGTACCTCGTTTTCGGGCTCTCGGTTATCCGCATCGATGCAACGCCCTGGCTACTCGGCTGGGTACCGAGTGTCCTCTTCGCGTTTTATCTCTTCGTTCATCTCCGGCGGTTCAACCTCGTCCCACACGAACAACGCGGGTGTGGGCTCGACGGCGTGCTGCTCACAATCGCCTGCGGAGCGACCTACGCCTGGGCCACGCTCAACGCGGCGCTGGGGCGTCCCTGCACCTACGTCGTCACCGCCAAGGCTGATCGCGCAAGCCAGGATACGTTTGGAACGTTTCGGCACGCATGGATTTGGGTGCTCGCCGGGCTCGCACTCCTGGTCGCGGGCTTGACGTTACACCACTCCTACTGGGCGCTGGATTTCTGGGCACTCTTTCTCGTCGTTGCCGCCGGCTCACCCATCCTCGGATTCGCGTGGAAGAAGGCACGCAGACGGCGGTAAGCCGCGCCAAGAACAAGCCCTAAATGTCCGACCCGCCTGGAGTCGGTTTCGCCGGGAAATGGGTCGATCACCAGCACAGAAAGGCTAGGAGCGCACCGTCAAGCAAGAGCGGCTTTGAGATAATCCAGAAGAGCAATATGGCGATAATCCCTGCGATACAGGTGATAAGTTCAAGAATCGCAGCAACCCCTGGGTGTTTCGGAGCCAATGATCCGCCGACAATCACAATCACACTGATGAAGATGGCGGTAACGCCTAATGCTGCGACCATTCCACTATGAAGGGCCAGGAGCGTGATTTAGGACGCGATGTCTTCTTCATCTTGCAAGACCTGTTTGAAGATGTCGATGCGTACACGCCTTGCTGGCCACCGCCGCCGGGTCTCCATCACGTCATTTCCGGCGCCGAACTCCGCCATGAAGCCCAGATCGCGCTCGACACGTTGGAAAAGCTCAATGACAGAGGGGGCCGGAGTCGGTCCAGTGCACTCACTGACCTGATTATGGGTCCGCTCACTTACGTATCTGACATGCCCAAACGCGCCCCAGCCGGGGCGCGTTCTCGCTATCTCTTTGTTACCGAAGATTTTCGCGTTTACCGATGCAAGCTCTCGTACAGCAGGTCGCGCGTGCGGGCGGCGACTTCTTCGGGGTCGACTTCCGTCTGGGCGACGCCGGTTTCGACGGCGGCGCGGGCGACGGCGGCGGCGACAGCCGGCGGTACGCGGAGATCGAGCGAGTCGGGGATGATCCAGTCCGGCGTCAACTCGCGCGGTTCGACCAGGTCGGCGATCGCCTGGGCGGCCGCCATCTTCATCTGCTCGTTGATGTCGCTCGCCTTGGCGTCGAGCGCGCCGCGGAAGATGCCGGGGAAGGCGAGCGAGTTGTTCACCTGATTCGGGAAGTCCGAGCGACCGGTTGCCACGACGAGCGCGCCCATCTCACGCGCCAGATCGGGGTGGATCTCCGGCTCCGGATTCGCCAGTGCGAAGATGATCGGGTGCGGCGCCATCGTCTGCACCATCTCCTTGGTGCAGGCGCCGGCGGCCGAGAGGCCAATGAAGACATCGGCTCCAGCCAGCGCCTCGGCCAGTGAGCCATGCACGTCATCTTTGTTCGTCAACCGTGCGATCTCGTCCTTGATCCGGTTCTGGCCGTTGACTCGATCGCGAGAGATCGCGCCTTGCCGGTCGCAGAGGATGATGTCGGCCACACCGACCAGCAGCAGCAGCTTGGCGACGGCGATGCCGGCCGAACCGGCGCCGTTGATGACGATCTTGACCTCGCTCAGCGGTGTCTCACGCAGCTTCAACGCGTTGATGAGCGCCGCCAGCACGACAACCGCTGTCCCATGCTGATCGTCGTGGAAGACCGGCAACTGCAACCGTTCCTTCAGCGCCGCCTCGATCTCAAAGCAGCGGGGCGCCGAAATGTCCTCCAGATTGATCCCGCCGAAAGAGGGGGAAATGGCCGCGACGATCTCGACGATGCGGGCCGGATCGCGTTCGGCCAGACAGATCGGGAACGCTTCAACGCCGGCCAGCGACTGGAAGAGGACCGCTTTCCCTTCCATCACCGGCAGAGCCGCCTGTGGGCCGATATCGCCCAGCCCGAGCACCGCACTGCCGTCCGTAACGATGGCGACCAGATTGTCCTTCACCGTCAGGTCGTAGACGCTGCGTGGATTCTCACGAATCTCGGCAGCCGGGGCGAGCGCGGCCGGCGGCAGATAGAGCAGATTCAGGATGTGATGATCCTTGATCGGCACCTTGCTGCGGACTTCGAGCACGCCGTGATGTCGTCGGCGCAAATCGAGCGCCGCTTCACGCCGCGTCGTCGGACGCTTGTGCGGCATGCTCCAACTGTGGAGCTTGCCCTCGTAAACATAGCGTCGCAGATCTTCGGCGACTGATTCCGGGTCAACCTCACGTCGCGCTTCACCCGTCTCGATGGCGGCGCGAACCACGGCCGCGGCGATGGCGGGCGCCACGCGATAGTCGAAAATGCGCGGCACGATGTTTTCGGCGTGCAGTTCGTCGGCTGGAACCATCCCGGCCAGCGCCTCGGCGGCGTAGACGAGCGTGCGCAGGCGAATGTTGCGCGCCCGCGAATCGAGGAGACCGCGGAAGACGCCGGGGAAGACGAGCGAGACGTCCATCATGTTCGGGTAATCGGAGCGCCCGGTCGCGACGACCGCGGCACCTGCCGCGCGTGCGGCCGCCGGAGAAACCTCGGGATCGGGCACCGCCAGCGCGAAGACGATGGCGTTTGGTGCCATCGAAGTGACCATCTCCTCGGTCACGATGTCGCCGGTCGATACGCCGATGAAGACGTCGGCACCGCGCAGCATATCGGCCAGACTCCCCTGCCGCTGCTCGGGGTTCGTCTCCTTGGCCACGTAGACCTTGGCCCAGTTCATTCGCTCGGCGCGATCCGGGTAGATCGCCCCGGCCCGGTCGCAGACGACGATATCGCGCACCCCGACACGATGCAGCAGGCGCGCCACGCCGACACCGGAAACACCCGCGCCGGAGATGACGACGCGTATCTCATCCATCCGCTTGTCGACGACCTTCAGCGCATTGATGAGCGCCCCAAGCACGAGAATCGCCGTGCTGTGGTGCTGGTTACTGACGACCGGGATGCTGGCACCCTTCTCCAGATGGTCGGCAACGGTGAAGCTCTTGGGCGTGCTGATGTTGTCGAGGCAGATCGCGCCGAAAGCGGGCGTCAACGCCAGCGTCGTCTCGACGATCTTAAATGGGTCGCGCTCGGCCAGGCAGATCGGGAAGGCATCGATACCCGCGAACGTCTTGAAGAGCACACTCTGCGCTTCGAGGATCGGCAGCGCCGACTCGGGCGGCCCGTCACCGAAGCCAAAGAGATCGGAGCCATCGGTAACGATCGCGACCATGTTGCCACGCGACGTCAGATCGAACGATTCTAACGGATCGCGGTTGATTTCGAGGCACGCATCCGCGACACCCGGCGTGTAAACCAGCGAAAGCATTGCACGGTCGCGAATAGCAACTTTACTGCCGACACCAATAAGTCCACGGTAGCGGCGCCGGTAGTCGAGCGCCTCGTTTTGCTGGTCAATCAGATACACCGGCGAGTCCAATATCCTTCACGTGCTCGGGTCGCGGACAATTGTATGCAGCCGGGCTGCCGCCCGATTGTACACGGCCTTTCAATGCCCTACAATTCCCGTTCCGCAGGCACATCGCCAACGTTCCAGTCATCACGCAAAACGCGCCGCAGCAGTTTGCCGGCGGCGTTGCGTGGAAGTTCATCCATAAATCGAATCTCGCGCGGCACCTTGTAGCCCGCCAGCCGCGCACGACAGAAGCTGATGAGCTCTGAAATATCCAACACGTCGCCGTTTCCCGGATGCACCGTCGCGACGACCCGTTGGCCCCACTCGCCGTCGGCGATCCCCACGACACACGCTTCTTCCACCGCTGGGTGCGCCAGCAGCACCGCTTCCAC
>CALAGB010000536.1 GCA_937891245.1 uncultured Thermomicrobiales bacterium
TGCTCGAACAGCTTGTCGCCATCCGAGCGCTCACCGACATGTTGCGGCCGAACCGACGGTGGCGCTGGTGATCCGATTCAGGCGCGGGAAGGAGGTACGACGATGCTAGAGATTCCGCGGGGAAACCGCCCAAGAGTCCAGATCGTCAGCAAGCCCGCTTCTCCACGAACCGGTATCGGGCGCTACGTGATGGAACTTGAGCAGGGACTGGCCCAACGCGCGATCGATTACCTGCGCGTACCGCTCGGGAGGCCGATTCCACATCTTCTCACGTCCGTGGCGCGGCGTACTGGTTACGACCTGGAAACGTTTTTCGCGTCGTATCCGCTTCGCGCCCGAGTGCGAGGTGGCGACCTGACACATCTGACAAGCCAGACGCTGGGCAGTCTGTTGCAGAGTCAGCGGCTCGCCCGTCCTGTCATCGCGACGGTACACGACATACTGCCCTATCTCCTTCGGAACGACCCAACGCTCAGCGTCTATCGCACCAACGCGCAGCGGTTGTTTGACCTGCTCGCGATGCGCGGGCTCCGGCGAGCAGATCGCCTAATCGCGGATTCGAACTACACAAAGTCGACGCTCACCGGTGCGCTCGGCATCCGCGACGATCGCATCGATGTGGTGCACCTCGGCGTCGATTGTCAGCGCTTCCAACCGGGGGACGTTTCGACGAGCTTTCGCGCGCGCCACGGTCTGAATGACGATCGTCCGTATCTGCTCTTCGTCGGGTCGGAAGATCCGCGTAAGAACCTGCACCGCCTCATCGAGGCGCTTCCTCGCGTACGCCAGGAGTTCCCGAACGCGACGCTGCTCAAAGTCGGGGCTGCCGCGTTCGACGATCAACGGCGAGCGAACCAGAAACTCTGTGCCGACTTCGGCCTCAGCACCGCGGTTCGCTTCATCGATGATGTCGACGAAGACGACTTGCCGAATTTCTACCGCCTCGCTTCGGTATTTGCATTTCCGTCGCTTTACGAGGGATTTGGGTTCCCCGTGCTCGAAGCGCTCGCGTGCGGCACGCCCGTCGTCGCGGCCAACGCGACCTCGATTCCTGAGTTGACCGGTGGCGTGGCCACGCTTGTGGACGGCCGATCAGCTGCGGCGTTTTCGGCGGCGCTGATCGAGAAGCTGCGCGCCGGACCAAGCGATCCGCAGCCGCGAATCATACAAGCGGCAGGATTCAGCTGGTCACGAACGATCGATGGGACGCTGGCGTCCTATGCGCACGCTGAAGCGACCGGCCGCACGAGGCGGCGCCGCGAGCGATTCGCGCCGGTGGCGCTCTCACAGCGGGTGGACCGATGAAGATTGCGTTCATCGATTATGTGCTCGATCCGGCCCGGCCGGGTGCCAGCGGGCTGAGCGACGTCGTCTGGAACATGGCGCGCGAGCTTGCCAAACTCGGCGATGATGTCCATATCATCGGCCCTTATTCGGTGGAACCGCCGCCGGTCCCCGGCGTTACCGTGCATCGATTCAAGCTACCACCGATCGGGTATCGCAATATCTTCGGTCATGTCTTGATCGTACTCGCGGCCTGGCGCGTCGCCCACCGCATTCCCGATCTCGACGTCGTTCATGCGCCCGAATATCTGACGACCGGCATCCTGGCACCGTTGAGCCGCACGCCGATCGTTCTGACGACACCCGGCAACATCTATGAACGCGTCGCGAACGGCAACCCGTTCGATCCGCTGACGACCGCGGTCCTGAAAGTAGCCGCCCGCTCCTCGGCACGCTGGTGCCGGCTGATCGATGCGATCAGCAGTGGCATGGCGCAGTGGTGGATGCGCACCGGCGCGGCCCCGGCACGGATCGCCATTATCCCGCATGGCGTCGATACCTCGGTCTTCCGACCGATCGCGGATGCAAAAACCAGACTCGGCATCGCCAAAACGGAACAGACCATTCTCTATGCCGGTCGCCTATCGCCCGAGAAGCACGTCGATATGCTCATTCGGTTGACCGCGCACATCGAGCAGTCGCGGGCGACGCTCCATATCGTTGGGCAGGGACCACTCGAATCCGAGTTGCTGCGAATGGCGAACGAACTTTGCGTGAGCGACCGCGTTCGCTTCCACGGGCAGGTCGCGTTGGAGGATATGCCGCTCTGGTACTCCGCCACCGACCTGATGATTCTCCCATCCAGCAGCGAGGGATTGCCGCGCGTCATGCTGGAGGCGCTCGCCTGTGGTGCGCCGTTCATCGGAACTCGCATCAGCGGCATCGTCGACGTGATCGAAGATGGAGAGAACGGCCTCCTGATCGATCCCGGTGACGAAGCCGCGCTCCTGACCGCCGCGCGATCAGTTCTCAACGACCAACGCTTCGCGCGCGAACTCGGAGCACGCGCCCTCAGCGACATCCGCGCTTCATATAGCTGGAGCTCGACCGTGCACCAGTTTCGATCCGCCGTGGTTCGCGAGACGGCTTCGCAGCCCGCCGCCCTGGTCTGAGAGGGAAGATGACGAACTCTGTCGTGTCGATCATCACGCCTACATACAATCACGAACGCTTCATCGGAAAGTGCATCGAAAGTGTGCTCGACCAATCATCCTCCGAATGGGAGATGATAATCGTCGACGATGAATCGACCGATAACACGGAATCTGTCGTCCGTCGATATGATGATCCGCGCATAACCTACATCCGCCAAAACCACGTCGGTCCGTACCGCATGAACGAAACGTATAATCGCGCGCTCGATCGCGCGCGGGGCGAGTACATCGCCGTCCTCGAAGGTGATGATCTCTGGCCGAAGAATAAGCTCGAACGGCAGCTGTCGTTCATCGCCGATCATCCTGAGGCGGTCGCATGTTATGGCCGTGCGGGAATGATTGACAATCGAGGCGAATCAGTCGGACTCTATTCGGCTCCAGAATGCGACTCGGACGTGGCGACGACCCGCGACTTCGTTCTTCGAAGAAGCGCGGTTCAGCCTGTGACCGTCATCATCCGACACAACGTGCTATCGGCTATCGGCGGGTTTATTCA
>CALAGB010000537.1 GCA_937891245.1 uncultured Thermomicrobiales bacterium
TGTTGGCGCCAATCACACACGGATCATCGTGCGTCATATCGTGCCGAACATCGCGGCGCCGATCATCGTGCTGTCGACGCTGGCGGTCGGCGGCATCATCATTCTCGAGGCGGCGCTGTCGTTCCTCGGCCTCGGGGTGCAACCGCCGACCGCCGACTGGGGCAGCATGCTTGCCTCGGCGCGCGCCTACATTCAAACCTATCCGCACATCGCGATCGCGCCTGGTGTCATGATCAGCCTCACGGTCTTGGCCTTCAACTTGATCGGCGATGGACTTCGCGACGCCCTCGATCCACGGGGAAGGGACTGATAGGGCACGTCCGATCGCCGGAAGGCAGGGGTTTCTCCACGATTCAAACCGAAAGGGAACATTCAATGGCGAAGCGATTCGTCGTCACCGCGACTGGTGACTCGCTTATCACGCGTCGCATGCCGGCCTACACCGACGCGGGCTTCACCGGCCTGGTCGATCTCATCCAGTCGGCCGATGTCGCCTTCACCAACATGGAAATGGTTCTGAGCGATTTTGAGGGAACGCCGGTCGTCGAGAGCGGCGGCATGAACCTTTCGGCACCTCCCGGCGTCGCGCGCGATTTACAGCGTCTCGGCTTCAATCTCACCGCGTTTGCGAATAATCACACACTCAACTACGGCATCGAGGGCTGCCTTCGGACGCTCGACGAACTGCGCGCTATCGACTTCGTCTGTGCCGGTGCGGGACGCACCTTGAGCGAGGCGCGCCTGCCAGCTTTTTTGGAGACGACCGCCGGGCGAGTCGGCCTGGTCGGCTGTGCCTCCACGTTCGGCAAGGGTCAGCAGGCCGGCGCCCGGCGTGATGATGCACCGGGCCGACCCGGACTCAACCCTCAGCGCTATGACACCCTCTTCGTCGTCGATCAGGAGCATATGGAGGCGATTCAGCGGATCGCCGAGAAGACCGGTGCCGAGGAGCGGCGCCAGTTTGGCTACTGGATGGGCTTTACCGAGCCGCCAAAGCGGGAAGGCGAATTTCCCTTCGCCGGGCTCTCGTTCATCACCGGCGACGAGTTCGGCATTCGCTCGGAAGCGAAAAAGAGCGACCTTGAAGGGAACACGCGCTCGGTGGCGCATGCCACGCAGGTCGACGACTTGACGCTCGTCAGCATTCACGCGCATGAAGAGGGGAAAGAGCGCTGGATTCCAGCCGATTTCATCATCGAATTCGCGCATGCCGCGGTCGATGCCGGCGCCGACATGGTGATCGGTCATGGTCCGCATCTGCTGCGTGGCCTGGAGATCTACAACGGCAAGCCGATCTTCTACTCGGTCGGCAACTTCATCTTCCAATACGAATACATGATGCGCTTCCCGGCGGATGACTACGAAACGCTGCACGCGGATCAGAGCAAGATCGCACCCGAGGTGATTCGGCAGCTTTCGGCCGACGATACGCGGAGCTTCCCGGCTGACCGGCGCTATTGGGAGACGGTGCTGCCGCTCGTGACGTTCGAGGACCGCCAGCTCCGTTCGATCCAGTTGCATCCGGTGTCGCTTGGCTTCGGCACGCCGTGGCCCGATCGTGGCACCCCCCGCCTGGCGACGCCCGAGGTCGGTGCCGAGATTCTGGACTGGATGAGCCAACTCTCGCAGCCGTTCGGCACGACCATTCAGGTTGTCGACGGTGTCGGGCACGTGACGATCGACTAGCACTGAGCGCGCCAGATCAGCAGGCAGGCTCCCCTACGTGACCGTAGTATTTCACGATCACCTCTCCTGTCATTCTGAGCCGCAGCGAAGAATCTCTCTTGTGTTCACCCGAGTACAACGGAAGGGGAACAAGAAGGAGATCCTTCACTGTGGTTCAGAATAACAAAGGGGCGGTTCGGAACGACCGGGAAGCAACGGCGTATTCATGTTCGTTAGTGAGACGAGGAACACCATGCGTATCGCAATCGGTGGGATTTCGCACGAGAGCAGCACCTTTGCGACCGTCCCAACCCGGCTCGACGACTTCAAGTTGCGCAGCGGCGCCGCCGGCCCGGAGCTGCTGGAGCGCTTCGAGGGGACCAAGACGCCGATCGGCGGCTTCATTGACGCGGCCCGCGTCGCGAACTACGAGCTTGCGCCCACGACGTTTGCTTCGGCCACGCCGGGTGGACCCGTCACCGCCGAAGCGACCGAGGTGCTGACCGGCCAATTGGTCGATGGGTTGAAGGCGGCGCTGGCGGATGGCCCACTCGACGGCGTCATGCTCGCGTTGCACGGCGCGATGGTGTCCGATCTTGATGACGACGGCGAGAGCTATATCATCCGTAAAGTGCGCGAGGTTGTCGGACCGGATCTGCCGCTCATCGTCGAACTCGACTTGCACGGGAACATCACGCAGGAGATGGTCGATCTCGTCTCGATGCCGGTCGCCTATGACGAGTACCCGCACAATGACCCGTATGAGCGCGGCTACGAGATCGGTCTGCTCATGCCGAAGATCGTGCGCGGCGGTGCCAAACCGACGCCTGCGCTGGTCAAGATTCCGTTGATCTCGTCGCTCCAGCGTCAGCACTCCTATGCCGAACCGATGCTGAGCGTGAAGCACCTGGCGCGAGACATGGAAAACGAGCGTGGCGTACTCAACGTCAGCTATCTGCCCGGCTTCGCCTGGGCTGATATCGCGCCGAACAACTTCAGCATCATCGTGACGACCGACGACGATCCGGCGCAGGCGCGACGGCTCGCGAGTCAGCTGGCCGATTACATCTGGTCGCGGCGCGACGAGTTCATCGCCAAGCCGGTATCAGTGGATGAGGCGGTGCTCCACGCGATGCAGGCGCCGGAAGGGCCGATCGTGCTGGCCGATATCGGTGACAATCCAGGCGGCGGAGCGCCGGCCGACGGCACCGTGCTGCTCGAAGCGCTGCTTCGACTCGGTGCGACCAACGCAGTGGCCGTGCCGATCAATGATCCAGAGTCGGTAGAACGGGCGTTCGCGGCCGGGGCCGGCAATCCGGTGTCGCTGCATCTGGGTGCCAAGGTCGATACGTTCCACGGCACACCGCTCGACGTTTCGGGGTGTGTCGTGCGGC
>CALAGB010000538.1 GCA_937891245.1 uncultured Thermomicrobiales bacterium
AGCGAAGAGGCTACGCCGGGCATTCGCGTATCCTTTCACGGCGGACTCACTGAACGAGAATGGCGACGCGCCAAGTACGGCTCCTTTGCCGCCGACACCACCATCGTTGGTGATATGCACGTGAACGTCGATCAGTCCCGGCAGGACAGTCGATTGGGGAACCTGGATGATTTGATCGCCCGCCGCTACTGGCGCGGCGTCGCGGCTTCCCGCGTAGATCACCTTGTCTTGTTCGAGAATAACGGTCGCATCTCGAACAGGCTCTGGGCTTACCCCATCGATTAACTGTCCGCACTCGATCACAATGCGCATGCGAACTACTCCCTAAGACTTCTTCAGCGAAATGTCGTACAGCAACGGTGACGCCCCGAGTTCGTCCACGACATCGACGTTTTGGTAGTCCTTCTTGAAGGCCCACAGACTGGAGACGTTGTAAAGAGGAATGTAGGCTGCGTCTCCCATCACCTGCATTTGCACTTTGTTGTAAATCTCCTTCCGCTTGTCCGCGTCAGTCTCGGCCTCGCCATCGTTCAGCCACTGATCAACGTCCTTGTTGGAGTAGTGCGAGAAGTTCCAGCCGTTCCCGATGTTTTCGGACCCAAAGATTTTGTGGAGGTCGGCGGGATCGACGCCTTCCCATTGGGTCCAGACGAGGTTGTGCTTCCCTTCTTCGGCATCTTGTTGCTGCGCCGGGTTGTCCTCAGCCACGATGTCGGTCTTGACGCCAATCTTTTTCAGTTGGGCTTGGACCACCTGGGCGAGGTTGGTGAGCGTCGTGAACGTGAGATAGATCAGCGATAGCTCTTGGCCACCCTTGCTCCGATAATCACCGTTCTTCACCCATCCAGCGGCATCGAGCATGCTGTTTGCTTTATCTACGTCGAATGGATACATACTTGCCGAGTCCGGGTCATAAGCCCAGCTGAACGGCGATATGATCCCGTTCGCCGGAATCGTCGTACCCTCGAAGACAACTTGAATGATCTCGTCTCGGTTGATTGCATGCATGATCGCCTGCCGTACGTTGACGTCATCGGTCGGCGCCTTGGTGACGTTCATGAACAGGCCCGCTGGCGGGTAGCCTTCCAGGAAGATGTTGCTTGTCGTGAAGTTGGAATCCCCTTTGACCTTGACCCAGTCGGACGCGGCCATGCGGCCTGCTGCGTCAATCTGACCCTGTTGCAGCGAGGCGGCGCGTGTGCTCGTCTCAGGAATGAATTGGAAGGTGACCGAATCGAGGTAGGACGTTCCTTGATGATTCTCCCGGCCCGATGCCCAGTTGTAATCAGGGTTCTGCACGATCGTGAGATGATCCTTTTGGACCCACTCCTTGAACATAAACGGACCGGTGCCGACCGGCTTTTGGGCAAAGTCCTCGCCGAGGTTCTTTGCGGCGGTCGGGGACACCATTCCCATTCCGTATGTCGTCAGGCCAGCGATCAGCGCCGAATACTTCCGCTTCATCTTGAGTTCGACGGTATAGTCGTCAACCGCGCTGGATGAATCGTAGGGGCCGAGTTCAAAGATTGCGTACTCCGACTTCGTTGCCGGATCCACCATACGGTTGAAGTTGAAGACCACAGCATCCGCATTGAATGGCGTGCCATCATGGAACTTCACGCCTTGACGCAGCTTGAACGTCCAGGTGAGTCCGTCATCGGACACGGTCCAACTCGTGGCAAGACCGGGGTACAGCTTCCCGTTCGGCTGACGCTCGATCAAACGATCGTACACGGCCATCATGAAGATGCCGTCACTAACAGCCGACGTGACATGTGTGTCAAGGATCGTGAAATCCTTGCCCAACCCCAACTTCAGCGTACCGCCAGCTTGCCCAGCGCTCGTGGAGGTGGCAGCTGTGGTCGAAGCTGCGGTTCCCGCAGCGGCGGGAGATGCAGCAGGCGAACCAGATCCACTCGACGCAGGCGGCGGAGCGGTGGTCGGAAACGGCGTAGGACTCGACGAGCTGGACGAACTTGCGGACGTGGATGCTGAGCCCGACGCCGGCGCATCAGAATTTGAACCCCCACACGCGGCTAAGAGCGTGGCCAGCACACCACCTGAAATTCCCAAAGCCGTGCCTCGCTGCAGGACTTCGCGCCGCGAGAGTTCAGACCGTAATGCAGCACGCCAAAACGCCAGAAAGTCTGCCGAAGGTTTCGGTTCCAAATTAGTCCTCCTCAATGACATCGTCCGATCAGGTGTATAGACAAAGCCGACAAGTCTCCAGTTGTCGACACGTTGCTTTCGCACGATTCTGAACCTGTTATGTGTGCCAAACCTTGTTTCCGTTAACCCCGCGCGACGGTCAAAACCGAGCCCAACATCTCCTTCAAGAAGTAGCCGCGACGCACCGAGTTCGACCTTCAAGCACCTGGCCAACTTGCCACCATCCGCGTGATCATGGCCTCATCGACTGCGGAGCCGCGGATCCAAAGCGTCCCGCAACCCATCGCCAAGCAGATTGATGGCGATCACCGTGAGCATGATGGCGATGCCGGGGAACGTCATAAGCCACCAGGCAACGGAGAGCTTGTCTCGACCTTCGGAGATCATGTAGCCCCATTCAATCACTGGTGGCCGTGCGCCGAGTCCCAGGAAGCTCAATCCGGCCGCGGCCAGGATCGCCTCCCCCAGCCCGAGCGTCGCTACGACCAATACCGGAGCGATGACATTCGGTGAAATGTGGCGCATCATGATGCGCCAGTTCGGCACGCCCACGACAAGAGCCGCTTCAACATAGACCTGTTCGCGCGCGCTTAGCACAGAAGAGCGAACGATACGTGCATAGCCTGGGATGCCGGAGATGCCGACGGCGATCATGACATTCACGATCCCCACACCGAGCGTGAACACGATGATCAACGCGAGCAGAATCCGGGGCATGGCGAGCATAAGATCGATAAATCGACTAATAAGAACGTCTACGGCCGATCCGTAGTAACCCGATATCAGGCCGAGTACTCCACCGATGAACACAGAGATTGAAACCGCGACTATCCCCAACCAAAGAGAGGTTCGCCCACCGTACAACACTCGGCTGAACGTATCTCGACCAAATTGATCGGTACCCATGAGGTGGGCACGACTTGGAGCGAGAAGACGGTCGCCAATCGCCGTCTTCAACGGGTCATAGGGAGCGACCACCGGGGCGATAAGCGCGGAGATCACCAGTGCCGCCAACAATACCGCCCCGAACATCGCGATGCGGTTCTTGCGCAGCCCCAACCAAACGGTCCACAACTGGGACTGATGTTTCGTTTTCTTTGCATCGAGTTGGCTCACTGCGCTGTTGCGCTTTTCTGCCACTTGCATCGGGAATCCTGTCAACGATATCGAATACGCGGATCTAGTACTGCGTACGAGATGTCAACTAATAGATTTGCGATGACGAACACGACAGCGAGAAACAGGACAGTCCCCTGCACGAGCGGACCGTCGCGTTGCAGAACAGCGCCAACAGCAAGTTGGCCGATCCCTTGCCGTGCGAATACCGTCTCCGTAATGACCGCACCTCCGAGGAGGTAACTGATCTGTAGCCCGACGACTGTCACGACTGGCAGCAATGCGTTTCGCAGCGCGTGTCGAAGGATCGTCGTTCGCTCCGACAGGCCCTTGGCTCGCGCCGTCCCAACATAGTCCTGGCGAAAGACCTCGAGCATGCTGGTGCGAGTAAGTCGCGCGATAACGGCCGATGAATAGAGCCCGAGCGTCACGGACGGCATGATTAGCGATTTGAACCCGGCGGTCCCGGATGCTGGTAGCCAACCCAGCCGAGAACTGAATAAGAAAATGAACAGTAGGCCGATCCAGAAGCTTGGCATCGTGGCTCCGACGAGCGAGATTGCCATGCTGACTGAATCCATCCAGGTTCCATGTCGAACTGCCGCAAACACGCCTAAGGGAATACCAACCACCAATGACACGATCATCGCGGCGAGCGTGAGTTGCATTGTCGACGGCAACTGCTCGAGAATTTGGGTCGTCACCGGTTGGTTACTGAAGACCGAGCGACCGAGGTCTCCTTGCACCGCATCTTTGGCGAACATCCAATACTGAACGTATATCGGGCGATCGAGGCCCATTTGATGCTTCATCTCGGCCAACTGAGCAGCGCTGGCGCCCTGCTCAGTCAGCATGACATCTACCGCATCACCCGGTAACAGATGGATCATCAGGAAGACGAGAATAGACAGCCCAACAATCGTCGGGATCGCGACGAGTAATCGCAGTTGTATGTAGCGCAACATCAGCGTTCTCCGCGTTCGCCGAGCGTTTGGTTACTTGTTCAGCCAGGTATCGTAGAAATGTACCCATTCCCCGTCTGGGCCCACTTTTATTCCCTCAACAAACGTTCGGTGGGTCCAGTTGCGCGTCAGGTAGTTGATTGGATAGACAGCCGCTTGCTCGTAAATCGTCTGTTGAACCTTGTCGTAGATCTCGATCCGTTTCGCTCGGTCAGTTTCTGAAACACCCTGTTCCAACAGGGTGTCGACATTGGGATCTTTGAATTGCGAGAAGTTCCAGCCCGGACCGGCATTCTCGGAACCAAACAGTGTGTCCAGGCCATACGGGTCGGCGAGCAGCCAGTTCAGCCATACGATGTTGTGAACACCTTTTTGTGCGTCTTGCTGCTGCGCGGGGTTGTCCTCTGTGAGGATATCGACCTTGACTCCGTACTCCTGCATTTGCGCCTGGACGAGTTCAGCGATGCCCTGAATCTGCCCGGGCAGCGTGAGATAGACAATCTTCAGTTGTTGACCGTCCTTGGCACGATTACCATCGGACCCCTTTTTCCATCCGGCTGCGTCGAGCATCGATTCGGCCTTGTCGGCGTCGTACGGGTACCAGCCGTTGGCGCCATCCCAGTAGTAGGGGCTATCGGATTTCCAGATCCCCTTGGCTGGCTGTTGGCTCCCGCTGTAGACCGCTTTAATGATCCCGTCGCGGTCGATGCCATAACTGAGAGCCTGACGAACCTGGACATCATCAGTTGGTGCTTTCTGTACGTTGAACATAAGCGAGGGCGGGAATCCTTGAACCACGGTGGAGTCGACTTTGAAATCCTTGTTCTTCTTCATGTCGGCAACGTGGGTATCGGGTGTCGGCATGATCAGATCGACCTGTGCAGAAGTTAGTGCCGCGACGCGCGTTTCATCTTCTTTAATGAAGCGCGTGACGATGGAGTCCAGATAAGGGGCGCCGTTGTGGCTAAATGTCGCCGGTGCCCATTGATAATCGGCATTCTTGACGATCGTGATGTGATCTTTGGCCACCCATTCTTTAAATTTGAAGGGACCCGTGCCAACTGGGTTACGGCCAAAGTCCTTACCGGATTTTTGTGCGGCCTCGGGAGAAACCATCCCCATGGTGTATTCGGCGAGGCCGAGCAGGAGCGGAGCAAAGGGGGACTTTAGCGTGACTTTCGCTGTCGAATCATCCACGGCCTCGGTGCTGTCGTACGGGCCAAGATTGTATTTCGCTTGCTCACTCTTCGTATCCGGATTGACCATTCGATCGAAGTTGAACTTGACCGCGTCAGCGCTGAACGTCGTGCCGTCGTGAAACTTCACGCCAGATCGGAGCGAGAATGTCCATTCAGTGCCATCCGTATTTGATTCCCATTTCGTCGCAAGGCTTGGCGCGGGAGCCCCGGACGGATCCCGCACGACCAGCGTGTCGAACAGATGACTTTCAATTTGATAATCGTAGCGACTGCTACTGACATGTGGGTCGAGAGTTGCGGCCTCGTTCGGGAGCGCCCAATTCAACGTGCCGCCCGGTTTGGCCGCTGCTCCCGCCGTTGTCCCGGACGCGGTCGCGGTTCCGCTGGCACTTGCAGTCGTTGGACTCGCTGAAGAACCAACTGGCTCCGTCGTCGCGGCGGCCGTCATCGCGGCCGAGGTGGCCGGCGCCGTCGTCGATGCCGCAGACGACGTCGTAGCGCTTGAGGAACTCGAGCTGCCTCCGCACGATGCAAGCAGCGCGGACAGTCCAACACCGGAAATGCCGAGAGCCGTCGTCCGCATCAAACTTCGACGAGAAAATTGTGGGGCAACTCGCGTTGGAATCGGCGCGCTGGTCAGACCGCCATCATCGTGTATCAGTGGACTATCGATCACGGTTTTCCTCCTGATTACCCAACTACAATCGAATCCCGGAAAGTCGTGCAGAAGATCGCAAATTACGAAATAAATTGTTCCCATTGGTTGCGCCGCAAAACGGCTCAAATTGCCTGGCCTGCTATCGAATTCGATTCGCACCACCGAACCGGCTTAGGCTGACAGCGTAATCACCTCCCCAGACACTGCCGACTCTTCCAGTGCCAACGCCACCGCGAGTGCTTCGCGTCCGTCAGCGCCGGTCACTGATGGCTCGCGATCGTCACGAACGAACTGGACAAACTCGGTGACTTCGCCTAGGAACCGGTCACTACGTTCGACTCTGGCAGTGGTGGTTGCGTGCTGAGTCACTTCAACCAGCGCTCCGTCACCCAAGAGAAGCGCGCCTTCTGTCCCATAAATCTCAGAACGCCAGCCAGACGAAAGCGGATAGAGCGCGATATTCTGGTTATACGAGGCTGCCGTTCCGTTGTGAAAATTCATCGTGGCGAGCATGAGATCCTCAACCTCGGCGTCGTTACGGATGCGACGTGAGGTGGCAGCGACGGTGCTCACCTCACTGCCAAGAAACCATCGAAGGCGATCGATCCCGTGAACGCCGTTGTAAAACGTCACGCCGCCGCCCGCGATCTCGCGATCCCAGATCCAACCCGGTTGCGTTCCCCCACCCAGGATCATCTGTTCAACCGCGAACACCGGTTCTCCGATGTTTCCAGCAGTCAAGGCACGATGCGCTTGTTGCACTTCAGCACGAAATCGGTGAACAAATCCGACCATCAGCTGTACCCCGGCCCGCCCTGCGCTCACGATGATCGCGTCAGCGTCGTCCAGTGAAAGTGCCATGGGCTTTTCGAGGAGCAACGGCTTCTGGTGGTCAATCGCTTGAAATGCCGTTGGCGCCAGCAGTTTGTGCGGAACACAAACGCTAACGACATCAACAACTCCCCAAAACTGGCTATCCGGTTCATCAAAATGCGCGCACCCAACTTCGCCGGCGACCGCTATTACGCGCTCCCGGGCCGGATCAACAATTGCCGTTACCATCACATCGGAAAGTTGTCGATAAGCAAGCGCATGGCGCTTTCCAGCAGAGCCGGCTCCGATGATACCGACGCGAATTTTTGATTGGTTGTCCATACTTCGGGGCCCCCGCCTTTTCTGCACGAGCTCTTCGGTATCAACATGGCCTCAAGTACAGCCCAAGAAGCTCAGGTCGACATCTTTGTAATATGTCGATCTTAGATCGTCGGTTGTAGCGTGTCGACAGACGACTGGTGACATGATAAGATCAGACTTAGAGCCTGTCAAGGCCTAAACCGCGACAGTGGCAACGAAAAATCCGATTTGTTAGTCTTTGTTGAAATGCGTAAACGTAGGTCGATACACGTGTACGTTTTTGCGTTCGATCTCTACGGCCCGTGCCAGAAGTCACGTTCCGACAAGCGAAACGATGTTGACGCGTACCGTTTATAGGGTCTGATTTATCGTTCTCCTGGCCGCGCTATCTGGCTCGTGCGGAGGTGATAGTTTGAACGAAGCGACTTTTTCAGAAGTTCGGGCAGAGCCTCTAAGCGAAGTCGTGCTGCGCGTTGTTCGAGAAGCCATCATCGAGGGTCATCTTGCCCCTGGTGCCCAGATTAATCAGGCAGAGCTTGCGAAGCAGCTCGCGGTGAGTCGTGCGCCTCTGCGGGAAGCGCTCAAGCATCTGGAAAACGACGGTCTCGTAATAAACGTTCCGTATCGAGGAACTGTCGTAACGCCGATTACGCGGAAAGGCATCGAGGAGCTTCAGTCATTCCGCAAATTGATGGAGAATTTTGCGGCTGAATTGATGCTTCAACGTTGTACAGATGAAGATTTTGATGAATTCGAATCGTTGGTTGACGAGATGGAACGTAGCGCGAAAACCGGTAACGTCACCGAAATGAACGCGGCTGACGTCGCCTTCCATTCCCGAATCATTCAGTTGAGCGACCACCAAATGCTTCGGATGGTTTGGGATAGCTATGTCCAGCAGATAAGGCGCGCGTTAACATTGCGAAATCAAGCGAATCACGATCTTACGTTTTTGGTTCAACTCCACCGCGACCTTGTGTCAGCCTTCAGGGCACATGATCTTGAGCGAGTCAGGAAGTGCTATGAGGCGCATGGCACCGACGTACCCGCAAGGCTCGCACACTTGTTCGTGGAAGACGACCACGAGATTACAAAATAGCCGCTCGTTTTAGGGGCCACGCACGCCCGGAAAGCGAAAGACAGGTATGGCTCGGTTTGCGGTTGGCACGGCAAACGCTGAAGCGGGTATTCGATCCGATGGCGTGATTCCAGTTTCTCGCCGCCCAGGCGGCGAAGCGCTGTCAATCCCAGTCATCGTCCTCAACGGGAAACACGACGGTCCAGTTCTTTGGATCGACGGCGCAATCCATGGCGACGAACCGGAAGGACCACTTGCGATACACAAGCTGGTGGCAGAAGTTGACGTGACACGTCTTCGCGGAACGATCGTAGCAGTACCAGTGCTGAACGTAGCGGCCTTCGAAGCGCAGCAACGAGGTAATCCCTTCGATGGATTCACCTACGACATGAACCGAATCTACCCAGGGAGAGAAGACGGCTACCCCTCCGAGCGGGTCGCTTGGGCGCATTTCAAGGAGATGGACGAGAAAGCAGATCTTCTTATCGCCATCCATTCCGGCGGTGCGCATTCCTATCTCGCTCAAGCACAGTTTTATAACGCGACTGACGAGGGTCTCGAGTTGGCGAAAGCCATGGGACCCGGCTGGGATCTCATTCTGAAACCACTCGGTTCAAAAGGGAGTCCGCCGGCCGCGATGGCAGAGAAGAACAAAGGTGCCATCACCGTTGAACTCGGTGGGCTGTGCGCAACCATGCCAACCGATTTCCATCGTAACGGGGATGTTCTCAAAACGTCGTTCCTCAACGTTCTTCGGCATTACGACATGATTGATGGAGAAGCGCACTACGCTCCTCGATGGCATCTTGGTGCACAACGAACCGTTCTCGCTAATACCGGCGGTTTCTTTGTCCCCGAACCTGAGGTTCAATACCGGACGCCGACCGCAGCCGGAACGCGGATTGCCCGCGTCGTCGATCTCTATGGCACCGTTCTTCAAGAGATCGTAGCGCCGTGTGACGGCCAAATCTTTGGAATGCGGACACTCCCATGCGTCTACCAGGGTGACTGGGCCTGTTTCTTTGGTGAAATACACGAATCGATCGAAGGCCAATGACAGTCCTGTATGGTTAGCAAAGATAGAATGCGAGCGCAGCGTATCGATAGTTCAGGCGGCGAGTGTCACTCTCGGTCTGGTGGTCGTTCGACTATCTCGTACCAGAGGCTGAGCGCAATGTCCGAACTGGCATTGTCTCACGTCATCTTCGGACGATTGAGACTGGTGGACTTGAAAGGTAACAGCTAGTGGGACCAGCCTACGATCCAGGTGATCCATATCTTAATTGGAGAACTCCCCTTCAGGTACCTCCGATCGGTCCGAAGAACACGGCGCTCCTGATTATCGACATGCAATACTCCGATGCATCGATGGGTGCGGGCATCTTTGCCGAAAAGCGTAGACGAGGATTGACAGCCGGTCTCGATTATTTCGAGAGTGAGCTTGAGAAGATTGTTCCGACGATTCAACGACTGCAGGCAGCGTGCCGCTCCGCTGGTATCGAAGTGATATTTAGCCGCATACAGTCCATGTCCACCGATGGTCGTGACCGCGGCGGTGCTCACAAAGACCTGGGGATCTTCTGCCCGCCTGGCTCTCGCGATGCCCAGATTCTCGATGAACTGGCGCCACTCCCGGGTGAGCTCGTTTTCTCAAAGACATCTGGAAGTTCATTTAACGGGACAACGCTTGATTACGTACTCGGAAACATGGGAATTCGTACGCTGATCATGACAGGAGTCATGACGAGTGGCTGTGTGGAGTCATCGGTGCGGGATGCAAAAGACCTCGGTTATGGGGTAATCGTAGTGAGTGACGCGTGCGCATCGTGGACGGAAGAGCTTCATCGATCGTCGCTTCGCGCCGTGGACGGCGTCTTCGGTAAAACGATGGTATCTGAAGATGTTCTCGGTATAATCTCACTGAACGATATGTGAATATATCGGAGCAAATCGAATATTCGCGATATCGAAATATCGTTCATTCTGATCGAAGCGCCTTGATGTCGTCGTGTTATCGAATCTCGATCTCGTCGTGTTAGACGATGATTTCATCGCGCCATGAGTTATCTCAATGTTTTCAGGCAATTACGTGCGATAGATTGTGAGCGTTCGCAACAATTATCCGGCTCTTCGACGGATCCATGTGCGCTCAATACATCACGATCATCAGCGCCGGTCGCATCTCGTTGGACATGAGGTCGGAAGATTGGAGCACTAGAGTTCGCAGGGATCGGAGGCCGGTTCATCGCCTCAACGGCGGCTCCGGTGAGCGTATATTGTCGTGCCCCCGCGTTCAGCTTCGAGCGCTCAATACTCCTCTCACTCCTTACAAGAGCACAAAACCACGCCCACAGGCGTGGTACGTCGCTCTGGTTCAGTTGAGAGACAGATGAAGGGCTGAGGCTCAGCGTCGTGAGCGCCCCGGATCAGAGACTAGCATCTGAGCGTAGAGCCCGTCCAGATGCTGTTCGATCAGGGGGCGAACCTCGTTCCAGTCCAAGCCATCGAGCCCACAGCCGAGTGGTGGGATTGCAATGGAGCGGAACTCCAGCTTCATTATCATCTGAGCCAGATACGCAAGACCATCATCAATCCAAATCAGCTCCGATGGATTCCGACAGTCATCCTTGGTCGCGAACAGCTCGACCTGGAGGTCTACATCGTTAATCCCGAGCAGTCGGCTAAGTCTCCCGACGTACGCGCCAACGTTCGCGGCCAATTCAGGTTGGGCAGCAAGCCGAGTTACGGACTCACCGAGGCCCTCCGTCCCTTTCTGCATCAACTCCGTCACGTCGATCCAAAGCTGGTCACCCCGCATCTTGATGGGCTGATAGAACGCGAAGGTTTCTGTATCGAGATGGAATTGCGAGCTCGTGAATACCCTCGCGTTACCGTCAAAGAACCTTGGTGGCCTGCCGCGCACCACACGATAGAGCGATGTTATGTGTTGCTGGCAGTCGAGCAGCACTTTCACTACGCCGGCCGCGAGCGGCCCGTCGCCACGATGGGCCGCCGTTCTGGATTCGGTGGCCCAGACGAGTAGACCACCGACCGGGTGGTGGAGGTAGAGCGATGTGAACAACTTCCAACCTGGTCGCCATTCCAAACAGAGCCGCGCTGAAACTCCGGAAGCGCCATGTGGCCGCTATCGATGTGGTCGAGTAATATGGAGATTTCCATACCTGACGCATCCTCCCGTTGAGCATATCTTGCATCATCCCCTGCTTGATCTCGCCTGCCTTGGCGACCCTCGCCTTCAACCCGTCGATCTCCGCGTCCATATCGGAGAGGATGGTCGCGATGGCGGTTTGTTCGGAACGCTCTGGGAAGACATCATCAATATCCGCTAAAGCTGTACTGCTGATGTGGACGATAGCATCGCCCTGTCCTCGGCCCGATTTCTGACGGTTGATAGGTTCGGTGTTTAAGTAAAAGCCAAGAGATAGCGGATCGTCGTCTTTGGCGCGGAGAATGACGATATCGCCACCTGCATCCCCAATGTCTTCTATGAATACTACCCATTTGCCGATCTCCTCCTTAGTGTCGACAGATCCTGTGAAGAGAATATCGCCAGCATTGATGTGCGTCGCTGTTTCCGCAACGTCTCGGGAAATCCGGGAATCGCACGTTTTGATGAAGTCGTTGTGTTTCGTGTAAATCTCCCCGCAGCGGACACATGATAAGTCCCCGCTGGAGGAATCGTCTCGGGAGACCCCGTGTCCTTTTATGAAAGAGCCCAACTCCCCCAGCCGCTTCACCTCCCACTTCCCGCTGAAACCCGGCAAGCGCCGCTTGCCCGTGAGTAGTTCCTGCATGGCGCTCTGCTTGATCTGGCGCTTCTTGGCGATGGGTTGCTCCAGCGATTCGACGAGGGCATCCGCATCGCTCAACGCGTCGGCAACGGCTTGTTGTTCAGCTATGGAAGGCGGGAGTGGGATCTTTAGAGTACTGATACCCTTGACCGTAAGCTGAGGTAGAGCGCTCCCGAAAGAGAGGCTTTCGATTTGGGACGCTATAATTCGTGAGCAAAGAATGAGATACTGACAGGAATTGATAATCCTCAATGAGGCATTTCGCAGTATTTCTTTTTAAGAGTTGATCCGGATATAATCGAATGATACCTTGCCATCATAATATGCAAGGTTTCCAAGCGTTCCGCGAGTAGTGAGTACCACATCACCGCGTTTCATCTTCCCGTGGCTGAGGTCGCTAACCTTTTGTGCTGTTATGAATCGACACTCATCAAATCGAAAACCTCGTTTCGTCACGTTCCCGGCGTCCAAGAAGAGACAGTCTCCACTAGCACTCAATTCTGTAGCACCCGGGTAGTGACTTCCTCGATCACCATCGATAAACGAAACGTGGTCAACTACGCTCCAATCCACTGGAATCACGCCAACCTCGGTATGCTTGTCTCTTGCCTTCACTTCGACGTGAACCCCATCTTGTCCAGGTGGCAGCTCACTCGCGCTTCAAGTTCGGCTACAGTGCGTTGCAACTGCGGCAGCGAGGTGTCGTAGCGTTCGGCGAGTTCCTTCACGCGCTGGGCGAGTTGCTGGCTGACACGATCCATCTCACCCTGGAAGGCGGCGGCGATGGCGGCCTGCTCCGCGGCAAAGTAGCGGGCGACGATGAGCGGCTTGGGGATGAGGTCGCAAGTCCAGCCCTTGTCCTTGTCCTTGCCCTTCTTGTCGCATTCAATGATGCGCTTCGTATCGGCTTTCCAGCCGTCGGCGGCCATGAGATAGCACTCGTCCTGCATCGTCTCGACCAAGTAGTCCATTAGATGCTGGTAGATGTCGTACGGATCGATGAGCGGCTTTCCGAAATAGTGTGCCAGCAGATCGTCGGAGAGATTGCCGATGATCTCCTTCAGGTTGCAACCGATCGGCAGCGCTTTGAGCGTCGGGACGACCTTCGTTTTCCAGTTACAGAAGTGGGCGCTCATGCCGGCGATGAATGCGGCGAGCTCAGGATGGTCGTAGATCGTGCTCTTGATCGCCGCCTTCTCGACCGCGAGGTCGAGATATTTAGGTCGGTTTGGCGTGAAGAGCGCTTCCCGGAGGCCTGGGCACACGGCCCAGTAGTCCGCCAGCGCATCGACATCGGCGACCGGGATGCCGCCTTGCAGGTGGCCCGCGATGTCCTGCGCGTCCTCAGGCGTCTGGCTGTCGATGTAGCGCGGCAGGTTGAGGTTGTACCCGTTCCCCGCGATCTCGTCGTTGCTCGCCAGGCGCGCATAGCGCGGTAGATCGCGTGGCTTGGTAAAGACGTCCACGATTTTATGGATATCCTGGGTGCGCAGCCGGTTCTTCGGGCCATCCTTCATGAAGACGCCCGTGCGGCAAGACACACTCGGCCTGGCCGTCGCTGTTGAGCGAGCGAATGATGTGGAGCAGGTAGGCGTAGTCGCGCTGCTTGTCGGGCGGAGTCGAGCCGAATGTCTGGAAGCGTTCGTATGGGTCATGCAGCGGATCGATGCCGTTGCTCCCGCGCTTGTCGGAAAAGGGCGGATTGGCTACGACGTAGACGAACGTCCTGAGGGCATCACCGTTCAGAAACGTCGGATCGGAGAGCGTGTTGCCCTGCGCGATGACGGCGGTCGGATAGTTTTGCAGGATCATGTTCATGCGCGCCAGGCCGCCGGTGGCGGCATCTTTTTCTGCCCGTTGAGCGTGACGGGTGTGCGCTTCGCCGGCGACCTTCAGCAGCAGCGAGCCGGAGCCGCAGTTCGGGTCGTTGACGGTCGTCCGGGCGCTCGTCGCTACGCTGCGAATGTCAAGGATCTGCGCGATGACGCGACTCACCTCAGCCGGGGTGTAGAACTGCCCCTTGCTCTTGCCGCTCTCGGTGGCGAAGTGCCGCATCGGGTATTCGTAGGCGTCACCGAGAATATCGTCGCCGTCGGCGCGGTTCCTGGAAAAGTCGAGCGTTGGATTCTCGAAGAAGGCGATGAGGTTGGTGAGCCGGTCGACTATCTCCTTGCCGCTGCCCAGCTTGTTCGCATCGTTGAAGTCCGGCATATCGGAGAGCTTATTGGCGCCGGCCAGCGGCGCGATGATCCTCTTGTTGATCTGGACGCCGATATCGCTCGTCCCCTTGAGCGCGACCATGTCCTTGAAGCTTGCAACTGCAGCGATGGTGATCGGCATGTACGGCACACCGGCGTATTTGTCGCTGATGTACTCGATAAAGAGCAGGACGAGGACATAGTCCTTGTACTGGCTGGCGTCCATGCCGCCGCGCAGCTCGTCGCAGCTCGATCAAAGCGACGAATAGAGTTCGGACTTCTTCAGTGCTGATTGTTCAATACTCCGATTTTAGTTTCTTTCAAAGGCAAATCACGCTTGATCACATGCCCCGACGGCGCTTGCCCGGACGGAACAGGGCAACAACAAGCGCGAACGATTCGCATCGATTGTTGTTCAAATTGCCCAGCACCAAAGATTACGAGGACAGAATTGACGAGCCAAGAGCCTGCTCTCGATTGGCACTTGTGGAGTGGTGCGGAACCATAGGACATAGATGAGCACGACGCATCATGGGCGCCGAGATCTACAAATCGTACGGCAACCCTCATCGCCGCTGTGACAAAACCTGACCATTCGCAGTCATACGCGAGCCCCACAGACAGGTGGCGTTCCATGCGAATCTGCTCTGGTGCGGCCAGGCAGAGGCGCCCAGTTCAGGCAATCTCGATGACTTATCAGCGCTCTACCGCATCGAAGTCGGCGAGGCAGTACCGGCGCAAAGCCTAAACCAATAACGTCTCCGTCCCCGGCCCGTTCCGCAGAAAGCGAAGTGGCTTGGACTTCCCGATTTAGCGATTTCTACGAATACCGCGATGCCAATTGTTTTCTCGATGGCACGAATCAATCATGCCGCTTGGCGAACGGAAAGGTCGGTAACACAAGCCTATGTGAGAGGCTCTGGGGCCAGCGGCGCGGCCGAGGCCCAGCGTTTTGATATGAGCACGATGCTTGGCATTGCCATTGACGCCGGTACCGGGAATATGATTGTTCCCTGAGGCGTTGGGAATCGCTCACACAAGTTGAAACAGATATTTTTGTTGGGCCGTTCAGCAGGATTAGCGAAGACGCGAAATCCTGCTGAACACGAATCTTCCGCCCTCGAGAGGCACTATTACTTGAGACCGAGCTCCTCGAGTGCTTGACCCGCACCGTCCAGGGTAGTGAGATCCATCCCGGCGTAGTTCGGCGAGAACACCACGCCTTCGCCCCCTGCACGATACGTTGCCAGTACGCTTTGCCGGACGATTTCCGGCGTGCATTTGGCCTGATCTGGTCGAGAACGAGGGGCATCGACACCGATGCCCATGTAAACTGGTACTTTACCTTGAACGCCGCGAACCGCGTCCAGGCATTGACCATAGACGTATGTCTCGGGGGCAAACCCCTGTTGCACGATTTCGTCCCATTTCGCTTCGTTAAGGTGCAACAGCTTGTACATGATCGGTGTCATCTCCTGTGGCGTAAGATCCCGTAGAATCGATTTGTGCCATTGAGTCATCTCGTTGAAGTAGACCCCGCCAGATTGGTGCTGATAAGTGATCGGCTTGACCCAGTCGGACCAAGTAGCCATTTCTGCCCATGGCCACTGCGCCTTTCGCAATGGGTTGAGATGATTTCGGTTCCAGACATTCAAACCGAACTTCAACGATTTATTGCTCCACTTGACAATACCGTATAGTTCGCGGTCGAGATCCTTGTTGCGTTCGACCCAATAGTGCTCCCAAACCATGAGTTCGGGGTTATTGTAGAGGAGACGAAGGAATTCCACGAACGCACCGTCCGGCATCTCGTCACCTGCGCGTGCATGCTGAAAATATTCGTATGCCTCTCGATAGGCATGTTGAACCTTGTCGACGTCAATCCCACGAAGCGATGCCTCTTGACGGCAGTATGAGCAAAAGCAGTTCGGAACACGGCCCGCGATGAGGTTGTCAATCGGGCTTCGACGCTCGTTACACCACATTATGCCGTCGATATCATAATTCCTCGCATAATCTTCGATGATCGAATGCCACCATGTTCGGTAACTAGGGTTATTGATACATGGTTCCGTGCCGATGCGGTTGAATACGTCTACTTCGAGATATTGCGGAAGGTTGGGGATGTCCACCGTATTCGCAGATCCGTGACCTGCATAGTTGAACAGTGGTTCCATGACTTCGGGGTAAATCAGCATTCCACGCTTGCGCGCCTCGGGGATGACCATGTCAAGAATGTCTTGGTCTTTGAGCTCCTCGTCTTGCGCGCGAAAATTTCGAATCGGCGTGTTCTGATAGTACTCCGGATGGTCGGCAATATAGGAACCGCCTTTTAGCTGCCCCGGTTCCTGCGCTCCATGATCGGGAGGACCGTCGATGTTCCAGGACGTTCGCCGACCAACCTTCAAACCGAGCCAGGAAATCGTCCCAATGAGTAGAGCGTTGACGCCAATTCGGTCATTCAACGTATCAAGAACATTCTCGACGCCCTCGTCTACAAAGCTCATCGGGCTGATTTGAATGCCGACGAACTTGTTTTCTCGTGAAACCATATTTGCTTCTCCCACCTGAACGTGTTTGATCTAGGATAGCCATTCCGCAGGGACGTTGTGTCTTGCGTAGAACTCCGCCATCTCGATCGGTTTATTAGTGTCGTTCGATTCTTCGCAGGCGACAGTGAGCGCCATCGTTTTTAGGTGATCGATTCCCGATGGAATCGGCGCCGTTACGTCGTCCAAAACTTGCTCTGCGATATGCTTGAGCATTGCCCGCGTGTCGTCGACGAAGTTCTCAATCGGAGGCAGCTCGATATGGCGCCCCTCTTTCTCATCGCCGATGGCTACTCGTAGGTCACCAAACTGCTGATGCTGCAATACCGCGCCGGACGCGCAGTCGGTCCGCCATAGGAATTCCTGAACTTTGGTTTGGCCTGACCAGGTACCGAAATAATTCACCAGCAGATCGCCGGTCATCTCCAGCGTCGCGACAACTGTCGCATCGTCGCGATACATGCTCCAAGGTGGATTGTGACAACGACACCAGACGCGTTCCACCTCGGCATCGTACGTGAACCGAAAGAGATCCAGGTGATGGATGCTCTGTTCGTAAAGCATCGGCTGCCGCATCGTAAGGGGATATTTATTAATTCCAGGCCGACGGCCGTCTCGGTTAAGCCAGTAGTTAAACCGGGCAAAGCTCGGTTTGCCGACCTCGGTCGCTAGTAACTCCTTCGTTTTGATCGTTGATGGCAGATATCTGAAGTTCAAGCCGACCATCAGTCGTCGGCCAGCCTTTTCAGCCGCTCGTACGATTTCCACGGTCTCCGAAAACTCGATGGTGAGTGGCTTTTCGGCCAGCAAATCGCACCCTGCCGCAAAGATCGTTCGTGCCTCATTCAGATGTCCCATTGGAGGCGTCGCAAGAACGACGAGATCCGGCTTCGTTGCGCGGAGGCCATTTTCCAAATCAGGAAATATCTGCTCAGTACTCGCGCCGTACTCCTGCTGCGCCCATTCCAGACTCGCCAAGTCTGGATCGACATATCCGATTGCCTCGGTCAATGGCTCTTCGTGCACCAGGCGAACCCAGTGTTTCCCTCGTGTTCCGACTCCGACAATCAGGGTACGGATTGGCGTTCTCACTCGCGCACTCATCCTTTCGTGGCGGAGGGTAAGCGCGTGAGCATCTGCCCTGCACCAGATTTTCCCACCAGTTCCGGTCCAATCGTCACCGGCTCACCGCGAAGTAGTGTTTGAATGACCTTCCCGCGTTTGGCTACGCCATCCCAAATCAGACCGATATCCTTGGCCTTGCTATGAAACTCTGAGTGATCGAAAACGCCCCGACTTTCGGCGTCAAACAGAACGATATCAGCATCGGCGCCGGGACGAAGATTGCCCTTACGCGGCCAGAGTCCAAAGATCCGGGCAGGATTTTTCCAGATCAGCTCCTCTGCTCGATCGATCGAAAGCCGATTGTCGAGCGCCGCGCCCAGGATGAATGGGCCAAGCACCTCGACGCCGGGAAAGCCGGGTCCTGCTGACCAAATGTCATTCCAGGCCCGTTCTTTTTCCTCGACCGTAAACGGGGAATGGTCGGACGCAACTGTGTCAATGGTTCCGTCAACCAACCCCTCCCACAACGCCTGAACGTCCTCTGGAGACTTAAACGGCGGATTGCATTTGGCGTATGGACCGAGTCGATCCAGCGCGGAGGCATCGAACTGCAAGTACTGCGGACAGGTCTCCGCAGTGACATGTACACCCCGTTCTTTGGCGCTTCGGATCAGATTGAGTGTCATGCGCGAGCTGACGTGCGGAACCTGGAGATGAACCCCAAAATGTTCCGCGAGCAGTAACAACGTTCCAACGCTGGTCGCTTCGACATAATCCGGTCGGTGCGCAGCGTGAGCCGCACCGTCGTTTTGATGTCTGGCACGCAACCGCGCTTCCAGGTACTGGTACATCGATTCGTCTTCCGGATGGAAGACACAGGGAAGATCGAATTCTGCGAGGAGTTCGAACGCTTCGACGAGTTCCGCATTCGAACTCAAACAAAGTCCGTCGAATTCGCTTTCACGACCGGCTGGAATGTGTTGAAGAAAACCCTTGAAGGCCAGTGCGCCGGCGTCAACGGAGCTTTGAAGGTCTCCACGACGCCGGGTTGCGGATGATGAATAGAATCCGATATCGACATACGCCTCACGCTCCGCGAGCTCGGCGCGGGTACGAATCCGGTCGCCATCTGTGGTCGGCGGCTCCGAGATTGGCATCTCGATAATCGTCGTTACGCCGCCAAACGCGGCTGCTCTCGTGGCACTCGCAAACGTCTCGCGGTCTGGCCGTGAGGGCGCACGGGAGTGGAAATGAGAGTCGATAATGCCGGGCAGCACCAGCAGTGAGGCGGCGTCAAGCTCGCGGGCGGACTGGCCCGCGAACTGCCCCTGTGCTCCTAGTGCAACGACGCGTCCGTCCTGTACCGCGAGGTCGAGGGTTTGGAATTCCCCGTCCATCAGCGCGCGGCCGTTCGTGACTACTAGATCAAGCATCAGTGACTCGCTTCTGCTTTATAGCGCTTGATCGCTGCTTCCATGCGCTCCAGAGCATCGGTCATTCGTTCTGATGGAACGAGCATCGACATGCGCATATACCGTTCGCCTTCGTCCGGCGAGAACAGCGTGCCTGGAGAGATCATGATCCCAGTGTCCTTGAGCAGGCGAAGACAAAACTCCGGAGCCATCATTCCCGTAGAGGAGACATCGACGTACACGTAGAACGCGCCGGCCGGATAGATGAAGTCGAGCCCCATGTCGCTCAACGCACCAAGAAGTTCATGGCGCCGCGCGTCGTAGATCTCACGCATCTCGTCGATGCAGTCCTGCGGCCCCTCAAGCGCGGCAAGCGCTGCAGCCTGTGAGACAGCGGGCGTACAGATCGACAGCGTGTGCTTAACTTCAATGATTGCGCGCATGTAATCGGACGGACCGCAGAGGAAACCAACTCGCCAGCCAGTCATGGCATAGCACTTCGAGAACCCGTCGATCAGAAGGCTTCGTTCCTGCATTCCCGGAAGAGACACAATGCTGTGGTGAACGCGACCATCATACAAAAACTTACTGTAGATCTCATCAGAGATAACGATCAGATTGCGTTCAATTGCTAACCCTGAAATTGCCGACAGTTCGTCTTCAGTTGCAACACCCCCGGTCGGATTGTCCGGTGATACGACGACGATGATTTTCGTTCGATCAGTAACACGCGCGCGGATTTCATCGATATTGAGTTGGAATGCGCCATCGATGATGGTTGGGTATGAAACGATCTTACCGCCCGACATCGCCACGGCCCAGTCATACGTCGTGAAGCGGTGGCTCGGCGTGAGAACCTCATCGCCTTCGTTGAGCAGCGTCAACATCGCCAGATAGATTGCTTCTTCTGCCCCGAGCGTAACAATCACATCATTCGCGGGATCGTAGTTAAGGCTACGCGTTTCGTTGAGCATTGCGGCGATCGCCCGGCGCAACCGAATGTCGCCAGGCGGGGGCGTATAGTGCGTCCAGCCCTCGTCCAACGCCTTCTTTGCTGCGTCGATGATGTGCTGGGGGGTCGGGAGATCAGGATCTCCCGGCCCCATCGCAACGACATCATCCAGGGTTGCGGCGATTTCCTGCATTTGTGTCCGGATCGACGCATCCGGTGAAATAATGCGACCTGCCAGACTAGCTCTTAACGGAGACATTCCCCCACGCACCTCTGTTGTCATTTCTGCTCCTTTGATGGCCGTTCGATATCACCAGCTGTACCAATCAGACATTTGACCATCCGTGACCAACTGCTCGCCCGCGACGAAAACATGGCGGACGTTCGCAAGAGCGCTGACGTTGTCTGACGGATCGCCATCGATCACGACGAGATCGGCGAACTTACCAGCTTCGACCGTTCCGAGATCCTTTTCGTCCCCGCGCAGCTTCGCCGAATTGATCGTTAGCATCTGAATCACGTCCAACGGGCTCTTGACGACGCCGTACTTCAGGAGGGCTTCCATCTCACCCAGGATCTGATCGTGCTCGACGCACGGACTTCCGGCATCGGTACCGAACGCGAACACGATGCCGGCCTCACGCATCTTGATCAGCGCGGCTCCAGGAGGGTTCTTGGCCATTCGCTCCCGGCGCTGCGCTGCGACATGCTCCGGCATTCCGCGCTCCGGGCCGCGGGCAGTTTGAAGAACGCCGGGCGAGAGCGTTGGGACAACCATGATGCCGCGCTCGGCCATCGTCGCCAGTACGTCGTCATCGGCGACGCCGCCATGCTCCACTGAATCAAAGCCAGCATCGACCACGTTGCGAATCGCAACGGGTAGCGTGGCGTGGGTCGTTATTTTCTTACCAAGCAAATGGGTTTCGTCCGCAGCGGCCTGAATCTCCGCAGGTGAATACTGGTTCGTGTACTCGCTCGCCATGACCTTGATGTGATCCGCACCGCGCTTGATCTGCTCACGGACGGCGGCGCGAACACCATCGGGGCCGTCAGCCTCTCGGCCACACCACCAAGTGTGTCCACCGGTGCACATGATCGCCTTCCCGGCGATGAAGAGCCGCGGCCCCTTGACCATGCCCCGCTTCAGCGCTTCTTTCGTGTCGAATTGCGTGTTGTTCATCCCGAGATCGCGCAATGCGGTCAGGCCGACCTTGAGCGATTTCCGAAGATTCGCTACACCCTTGATCCCGTTGATGCCATCCGAATCCTGCAACGCTTGATCGCGCAAGATACCCGTCGGGCTACCATCCCAGCCCATCCCACTCCAACCGAGGTGTATGTGGTTGTTGGAGAATCCGGGGAGAATGGTGAGACCGGTGACGTCGACGGTGGTGCTTCGATCTTCCGCACCGAAGTCCGATGCCCGGCCGATCGCGCTGATCCGATCTCCATCGATCAGCACATCCTGCGGTTCGCTTTTACCGGTTCGGACATCAAATACGCGACCGCCGGTGATTCGTAGCTGTGTCATCAGTACTCCTTGTTCCCTTCTTCTCTGGTGTCCGTTACCGGGACACCACAATGGTGTCGACCTACCAACATGTCAGCGCGTCAGCGTCACGCGCTTCCAAAAACGCTCTAGCTTGTCGAGCCCCTCAGTCAACTCTGGATCGGCCGTCATGAATGACGCGCGTGCAAGCCCTTCACCGGTCGCGCCAAAGCTGGTACCTGGACTGACCCGCACCCCCTCCTCGGCAGCTAGGTGCCGTGCAAATTCGGCGGACGAGAGTCCGCTCTCGGTTATGTCGAATAGAACGAAGTAGGCGCCGGGAGTGCGGAGAGTGGAAATTCCCATACCCTCGAGACGCTGATACAGGTAGTCTCGGCGTCGAGACCACTCGCTCATCATGTCGACGAGAGGTTGCTGTGGCCCATTGAGGATCGCGAGGGCCGCGATCTGCGATGGTGTCGCTGCACAAATCGACGTATCATGCTTGATCTCAGTGAGCGCCGGTTTCAACGCCGCCGGTACACCAAGATAGCCAACTCGCCACCCCGTCATGGCATACGACTTCGAGAAACCATTCAGCGTAATCGTGCGCTCCTTCATTCCGGGAAGCGAAGCCATGCTTACATGTTCAACACCGTCAAAAACAAATCGTTCGTACAGCTCATCGCTGTAAATGAGCAGATCATGTCGCTCGGCAATCTCTCCGATCGCCTCGAGCGTCTGGCGGTTTTGAACCGATCCTGAGGGGTGATCGGGGGAAATAATGAGGATAGCGCGTGTTCGTGGCGTGATGGCCGCTTCGATTCCGGCCGGATCGAGCTGGAAGGCCTGTTCTTTTACGGCCGGTACGGAAACGATGTCGCCGTCAACGAGACGAATAACTTCGTCGTAGACACGATAGCGTGGGTCCGAGACGATCACCTCATCCCCCGGGTTGAGCGTCCCGAATAGCGCGACAAACATCCCCTCCTGGGCGCCCGCCGTCACGATGATTTCCGTCTCCGGATCGTAATCCAGTCCGTTCTCTTGCTGAAGCTTCCGCGCGATCGCGGCACGGAGTTCGGGCATCCCATCATGGAATGTGTAATAGACCGTTCCGGTTTTCAAGAACTCCGTCACGGCTTCAATCGCATGCCGAGGCGTCGGTAGATCCGGTGTTCCCTGCGAAAGCTGGATAAAGGTTTGCGCTGACTTCTTTTGCAATGACGTCCCCATGAGGGCTCGAGCTCGCTCGGCAAGCCAACGGGTACTGTCTAACGTCGTATGCTCCATTTATTGAGTCTCCTTACAACCGACGAATGCCCTACTCGACGTTAAGCCAGGCCGCGGGAACGTTGTGCTCTTCAAAGAACTCGCGCATCACGATGGGTTGCCCTGTTCGGCTTGAGACCTCACAAGCTGCGATCGCTCCGAAGGTTTTCAGGTGCTCGAGTCCAGATGGATGGGGTCGTAAATTGCCCGCCCGTATCTGCTCAATGACGTGCGGTAGCATGAGGCGAGCGTCATCGACCAACCGTTCTTGCTCAGGAAGGTTCAACGGCTCGACCATTGTGGTGTCTGTTCCTCGCGCAATCCGAAGATCGCTAAACATTTCGTGCTGGAACAGCGCGCCGTTCGAACAGTCCGTCCGCCAAAGAAATTCATTGACCTTCGTCTGGCCAGACCATGTCCCGAAATAGTCCACCAGTAGATCGCCCGTCATTTCCAGGACAGCCGCGACGGTCGCGTTGCTGCGGTACATGCTCCATGGCGGATTGTGACATCGACACCAAAGCCGCTCGATTTCAGCGTTATAAACGTAGCGGATCTCATCGATATGATGAATTGTTTGCTCATACAGCATCGGCTCGTGCATCGTAATCGGGAATCTGTTCAGGCCCGGGCGGCGACCATCTCGATTTATCCAGTAGACAAAACGAGAGAAGCTGGGATTCCCGATCTCGCCGGATTCGAGGATTGCGCGAGCGGTCGTAACGCAGTGCTGGTAGCGAAAGTTCAGCCCGACCGCAAAACCGAGCTTCGCATCCTCTGCCGTCTGAACGATCCGTACGCCTTCATCAAAGTCAAGGGTGAGGGGCTTCTCGGACAGAAGATGGGCGCCATGCTCAAAGACGGTAACTACTTCGCGGTACCGATCCATGGGTGGAGTCGCGAGGAGCACAAACTCAGGCTGTCGTTCTCGGAGCGCCTGGGTTAGATCCTGGTAGCACATGTCGGCCGATACATCGTAGCGCTCTTGAGCCCACGCGAGATTCTCGCTGAGAAGATCAACGTATCCGACCACCTCAACCAATGGTTCGTCATGAAGCAACCGTGACCAGATCTTGCCACGGGCACCGACTCCAACGAGCAACACCCGAGTTACATCAGGCACTACCGCACCCCTTTCACTATTTTCTAGCGCCGGCCGCGCGGATCCAGCGCATCGCGGAGTCCATCTCCAACCTGGTTGACTGCCAACACCGTGAGCATGATTGCTATCCCGGGGAAGGTCGTAATCCACCAGGCAACTCGCAAGTAATTTCGGCCGTCATTGACCATCGCGCCCCATTCTGGTGTCGGCGGTTGAGCACCAAGCCCGAGAAAACTCAGGCCCGCTGCGGTTAAAATCGCCGTGCCGATGCGAAGCGTCGAAAGTATGATGACCGGCGCGATCACATTCGGGAGAACATGCTTGATCATGAGTCGCATGTTCGTCGCGCCGACGATACGTGCCGCCTCTACATATTCGTTTTCTTTCGCCGACAGCACTTGCCCACGGACAAGTCGTGCGTACGCTGGGAATGAACCAATCCCCACCGCAATCATCGCATTACGTAAACTTGGGCCAAGAATTGACACGATGGCAATCGCGAGAAGAATGCCAGGGAAGGCAAGCATGGTATCGACGAACATCGATACCGCGATGTCGGCCTTCCTTCCATAGAAACCGGCAATCAACCCTAGCGTGACACCGATTACCAAACCAATGGCAACCGAGACGAAGCCGACCGTAAGGGAGATGCGAGCGCCCATGAGGACGCGACTAAAAATGTCGCGACCGAGCACATCGGTACCCATGATCGTTGAGCGATTCGGCGGCGATAGACTGCCACCTGCAATCGCACGATCGTCATACGGGGCAATGTATGGACCGATGATCGCTACCAAGATCAGCACGCCGACGATCGTCAAGCCAAGCATCGCCCCGTTATGGCGGCGAAGGCGCCTGACTGTTTGCCGCCATGGCGATTCTGTTTTGGCTCGACCTAGTCGCAGATCAGCTGTCGCTCCCGAAACCGACGTTGACTCATCCGGTTGCGATACATAATCCATGTTAGCGCTCCCCGTACTTGATACGAGGATCAATGAACGCATAGGAGATATCGACGAGAATATTCGCAATGACGTAGGCAAATGCCGCGACGAGCACCGTCCCTTGAACGAGCGGGAAGTCCTTCTTTTGGATGGCATTGACCGCCATCGCACCAATCCCTTGTCGAGCGAATACGGCTTCGACGATGACGGCGCCGCCCAGCAGCGAGCCGAACTGTAAGCCGACGATCGTCACCACGGGAATGAGCGCGTTGCGCAACGCATGACGAGTGACCACAACCCTGGCTGAAAGACCTTTGGCTCGGGCCGTCACCACATATTCCAGATTGAGGACTTCAAGCAAACTGGAGCGAGTCAAGCGAGCAACTATACCCGCCCCACCGAGAGCCAGCGACACCGCAGGCATGACGAGGTGCTTTAGATCGGCACCTTTTTGTGCAGTGACCGGGAGCCAACCCAGCTTGATTGAGAATATGTAAATAAGAATCAATCCAAGCCAGAAGATCGGCATGGAAACGCCGACATTTGCGAGGATCATGCTCGCGGTATCGAGAAGCGAGTGTTGTTTGACTGCGGCGATAACCCCGAGTGGTACACCGATCAAGAACGTGAGGAGCGTTGCCGCGACAGTAAGTTCCAACGTCTTGGGGAAGACATCGCGAATCATGCTGCCGACCGATCTGTTCGTCTGGATCGACGTACCCAACCTCAGCGTGACAACGCTCTTGAGGAATCGTCCATACTGATCGTAGATTGGATCATTCAGACCGAGTTGGTCACGCTTTGCCTCAACAGCTGCCTTCGACGTTGCTGATGTTTCACTCAGCATGAGCGATACCGGATCACCGGGTATCAGCAGTAACATCGAGAAGACCAGGATCGAAACCCCGAACAACACCGGGATCGCGTACAGGAAGCGTCTCACGATATATACCGCCACAGTCCTTCGTTCCCTCCGCGTGGACAGGCTGGGGGAACTTCGCTTCCCCCAACCCAATCACTCTGTGGCCACTAGCTCGAAATTGAGACGTCGTAGATACGTGGCTGGTATCCGAGGTCGTTCATCTTCCAGCCGGACACCTTCTTGTTCATCATTACCAACATGGCGTCGTACTTCATCGCGATGAACATGTTTTCATCGACGATGATCTGCTGGACCTTGGCGTAGATCTCCTTGCGCTTCTCTTGATCCGGCTCGTTTGTACCCTGATCAAGCAAGTCGTCGAGCTGTTTCTGCAGATCCGGATTCGACTCGTTGAGATGCGTCCAGGTAAAACCGTCAGGGCCGATATTTCGACTATGGAACAAGAGAGTCAAAATACTCGGATCTGGGGCGTCGAACCGGCCGAGCATCAGGCTATGCTTGCCGCTAAACCCGACATCCTTCTGTTGCGTGAACGGCACTACCTGCAGATTGCAGTCAATTCCAATAGGACGAATCGCCGCTTGAAATGCTTCACCTGGCTTTCCGTCGGTGCCAAAGATGTAGACATCCAACTTGCAGGTCTTGCCGTCCTTCTGATAGAAGTCACCCTTCTTGGTCCAACCGGCACCCTCGAGGGCGCTCTTGGCACCATCTGGGTCGTATTTAATTTGCCCGGTGCAGTCCCAATAAGCGAAGGTTGTAGGAGTCAGCGGACAGTAACCAGGGGCCTCTTGGCCGGCATACAGACCTTTGCTGATCTGATCGCGATTGAGGCCAAGGTTGATGGCTTTCCGTACGGCAGGATCGTCCGTTGGAAATCGGTTAGTATTGACGATGAATCCAGTCGGCATCCCGGTTTGCAAACCAGTTTCAAGCTCATAGCCTTCGCCTTTAAGACGTGAGACATCCGTGCCAGGTGTCTTCATGATGGCGTCAACTTCATTGGCTTCGATGGCTGCAACGCGGGTTGGTGCATCTGGGATAAACTTAAATGTCACTCCGTCCAGGTACGCTGGGCCACTATGAGCGTATGGCGGGGATGGTCCCCAGTTGTAATCAGCAAACCGCTCAACTTCAATGTGATCCTGCGTCACCCACTGCTTGAACTTGAACGGTCCAGTCCCAATCGGATGCTGCCCGACATCCTCCACTGCCATATCAGCAATTTTCGGAGAGAGCATCGGGAATTCCATCAACGACATCGCACGGATGAATACACCATACGGTGACTTGAGGGTCACCTTCACGTTGTGTGTGTCGATAATTTCTGTTCGGTCGTATGGGCCGATGTCCACGATTGACAAAAGGGAGCCAGTCGCTGGATCAACCGTCCGATCAAGGTTAAACTTCACCGCGGCCGCGTCGAACGGCGTTCCGTCATGGAACTTCACACCATCCCGTAAAGTGAAGGAATAAACAGTTCCATCAGGAGCCGCTTCCCACTTTGTAGCAAGGTCCGGGTGAAGAGCAAGCTTTTCGTCCGCAATGATCAACGTATCAAAGATGGCCCAGCCGACTTCCCAAGAAATGGATGACTCGGTGCGGTACATGTCGAGTGTGTCTGGTTCTCCAGCCTGACCGATCGTAAGATGCCCGCCCTGTTTCGCTTCGATGCTGGGAGTCGCCTGTGTCCCGGAAGCGGTCGTGCCAGCACTGGTGCTCGCCACTGTGCCCGCTCCTGCCTGGGTTGTGGCAGCGGTCCCACTGGATGATTTGGTCGATTGTGACGCGACTGTCGCGGTCGAGTCGCCGCCTCCACATGCTGCCAGCAACGTCCCGGCTGCTCCACTGGCCGCGATCGCAGCCCACCCAACGAATGACCGGCGACTAACGCGAAGTGTGTCCAATTTGCGAACAACGGTTGAATCTTTCTTGCCAGTCCTACCTTTATCTTCGATCATGTCAGCCCCTCCTCAGCGAACGACTAGACGAACGACATCTCAGTTCCCGACGACCTGGCAAATCGCGCGGGTACATTACTCAGTAAACGCAGTCACTCCTTTCATCAGCTGGTTGCGCGATCTTCCGTTATCTGAACCTGAAGTCCATCCCAGCCGCTCAGATAACTCGGTTGCAGCCAGGGCAACGCGACCGATAAGCTGTTGAATTCGATCCGGGGTGATGCGAATGCTGGATCCACTCGCCGTGCATGTGCCGACGACTTCACCAAATGCGTTCCGGACTGGGACACTAATGCCAATAAGTCCAACCTCACGCTCGCCAAGATCCAACGCGAAACCCTGTTCGCGAATACGATCAAGTTCCACTCGCATTGCTGCAGGATCCGTGATCGTAAGATCAGTCAGTCGGGGCATTCCAAGGCTCAGAATCTTCGCGATCCGGTCTTCAGGTTGATACGCAAGCAGGGATTTACCAGCGGCCGTGCAGTAAATTGGATTACGCGTTCCCACAGGTTGTGAGATGCGCAGCTGGCTCTCACATGCGACCCGCGCGACGACGAGTACATGATTCCCATCCAGTAGCGACAAGCCTGAGGACTCATTAATATCGTCGACTAATCGCTGTAACACATCGTCAGCAAGCTCGTGCAGGTTCGTTTGCTGCTCCACGATCGTTGCCAAATGGAGCAGGCTATAGCCAAGGCGATACCGGCCATCGCTGTTGTCGCGCCGAAGCAGCCCGTGCTCTTCTAATGAATTCAATAGTCGGGATGTTGTACTGATATTGAGCCCGACCGCTTGGGACAAATCTGACAAGCGCATCGGGGTCCGAGAACTCGCGAGTGCATCAAGCAGGGAAAGCGCTCGGTCCACAGTTTGTGACCCACCGGTTTTCGCCATGAAGCCAACTTCCATACGCAATCGGGTCGACGATTCAATTAAGTTTCATATATTGACACTCTATGTCGGATATTGACTATCTTAACAGCAACGCATATGCTTGTCAAGCATTGGTTGCCGAGGACGAGGGGGCGTTTCCAGAGTTCAGAACAGACTCTGAACGTACGTTGTGACAATGACTTCGTTGCGAATCATGGCGTCCATGGCGCGACGGACTCAGGTTCATTGTGGGAGGGGTGCGGAGTCCTGATGCGGGTACTTGTCACTGGTGCCGCAGGTTTCGTGGGTTTGAACGTCATCAGGGAGCTGGCGTCATTCCGAGACGAGGTGCTTGGGTTGAGTCGTCATCTTCCCGAGACGGACAGTCATGCATTCCCAGAGAACGTTCGTTTCGAGCGCTGCGATGTACGGAACAACGAGGAGATAACCAGCTGGATTGCGACATGGCAGCCGACGCATATTGTGCACGCAGCCGCCATTACCCCCACGTCGATCTTCGAGCGCATGCATGCGCGCGCGGTGCTCGAGACGAATCAACTCAGTTTGCTGACCATCCTCGAAGCAGCCATCCGGACTGATGTGACGCGTGTCCTCTTTCTTTCCTCCGCCGGAGTCTACGCGAGCCCGCGTGATGCAACACCGATGCCGGAAACGTCCCCATTGCGACACGACGGTAGCTTATATGGACTGACGAAAATCGCGGGAGAGGGACTATGTCGTTGGGCACGCCGTCAACACGGATTCGATGCTCGTAGCGTTCGAGTCGGGCCAGTCTACGGGCCATTTGAACGACCGACGGGGTCCCGTGAGAACATGTCCCAAGTTTGGAGTGCCGTCCAGCTTCTGCTCAACCGAGAACCGATACGCTGCAACAATCCCGCGGCCATTTACGACTGGATCCATGGGAAAGATTGTGCACAGGCAATTCGACTGCTGCTCACTGCCGATCAATTGAGCTTCGATGCCTACAATCTCGCAGGACCTGCCGTAACGATGGAGGAACTCTTAGACTCGCTCGCGAAGATTCTCCCGGAATCGATCATCGACTGGACCGGCGTGAGGGAACCGAATCTGAAGATTCCAGATTCGTACCGGTGCGCTCCATTGGATATCCATGCGCTTACTAAGGATATCGACTTTCAACCACGATTCGATCTTGGCGATGGTCTGCAAGATTACGTCGACTGGTTGCGTAATCATTCCTACTAAGAGAGGAGCAAGGAGTGACCATATCGATTCTCGAACCATTGAGCGAGCGTGACGAACGCTACCTGGCTGAGGCGGAGCGCGCGTTCGGCATACGTGTCCAACGTCAGGGTGCACCAAGCGGAAACGAGCGCGCGCTGATAGTTGAACACCGCGATGTTTCACTTGCAGATTTAGATATTATGCGGGATTTACAGATAATCTACTTATTTGAGTGGGGGCGCGCGCTGCTTCCACTCAACCGACTCGACGCTCGTGGGATTACCGTTCGCAAAGTCGTGAATCTTAGTGGCCTCGGTGTCGCTGAGCATGTATTTGCACTGTTGCTGGCGCTCCGCAAACAGATCGTACACGGGCATTCCGCGGTGACCAACAACCTTTGGCGTGAAGGAGTGACCGAGCCGGTCTTCACCGATCAGCGTGCACACACCTTTAACTGGAGTGGGATTGAAAACATCGGTTGGCTCTACGGCGAAACGCTCGGTATTATCGGTTTCGGAAGAATCGGCAAGGCGATCGCCCAGCGGGCACGCGCGTTCGATATGAATGTGCTGTACTACAATCGTCATCGGCTTTCGTCAGTTGAAGAAGCGCGTCTCGAGGTGGAATATGCGGAGGTTGATGATCTCGTCGAGCGTGCTGACGTGATCACGCTCAACCTTCCGTATACGCCACAAAGTGCAAGCATTATTGGACGAGATCAGATCGAACGAATGAAGCCCACGGCAGTGCTAATCAACACGGCACGCGGTCGGGTTGTCGATGAAGACGCACTCACTGACGCTCTCCGCGAGCATCGGATCGCGGGTGCGGGGCTCGATGTCATGGTCTACGAACCTCCCGCTCGGGAAAATCCGCTTCTGCAATTTGATAATGTCGTTTTCAGCCCGCACGTGGCCGGTATCTACGACCCCGTTGCCCGAGAGATTCAATTCAAGACAGCTCTTCGCTGGTGGCTCGATGAGCGAAACCTGTCGTAACTCGCACATGCTCTCAGGTTAGGGCCGCTATTTTGAGTAAAGGTTGAACAGCGCTCACTAGAGCACGTCTCATTAGGGTTGTCCGGCCGAGAGGTCGTAGCCGACATGCGTGAAGACGTGCGCGGCATCGCTGACCGTGATCGTGTCTAGGGCCGCGGCACGGGCGGCTTCCAGGGCCTCCTGGGTGCGGGCGTGCGCCCGACGCAGTACCGCTTTGAGCGTGCTGAAGGCCGGCTCGATGGGATTGAAATCGGGGAAATAGGCTGGCACGAAACGGAGGGTGCCGTTGGCCGCTTCGATCACCGTCCGAATGTCGGCCCGCTTAGGGACGCTCAGGTTGTCGCAGATCACGATCTGTCCTGGCCGCAGGCTGGGAACGAGGAAGCGCTCGACATCGGCGGCGAAGGCATCGCTGTTCATAGCTCCGCCCAGCGTCATCGGCGCCGGCAGCCCGGTTGGCGTAAGGGCCGCCACCAGCGTCGTGTTGCGGTCGTCGTTGCGGGGGGCGCTCCCCGTGGGCCCGTTCATCGTGCGGCGCCCACGCAGAACGCGGGGTCAGGGTGACGTTGACGCTGGTCTCGTCGAGGAAGATGAACTGATGGGTATCCTGCCCCGCCATGTCGGCCCACCACTGCTGTCGGGCGTCTGCGTCCCGCTCGGTGGCCACCAGTGTCTTTTTTTTCAGGTCCACCCCAACCGGGCCAACGTTCGGAGCATGGTGGACGGGCTGATCCGTATGCCATGACTCGCGGCCCACGACGCGCATTGCTCGGTCAGCGTCGCGTCGGCATGCGCCCGGAGCTGTGCCGTCAAGTCGGCGTGCTGCTCCGGTAAGATCTGCCGCGGTCGGCCCGGAATCGGCTTGGCCTTCAGCCTGTCCGTCTCGGCGAGGTGTTTGAGGGAGCGGCCGATGGTACGCACACTGACGCCGAAGACCTCGGCGGCGTGCGCCTTACTGGTCCCCGACTGGATCGCCTGAACCAGATGACGACGAAGATCGAGGGAGTAGGCCCGCATCATGATCACCTCCATCGTCCCCCATCCTCAGTGTGTCACCAGGTCAACCTTTCCGCAACCTGCTGTAGCGACTAACCACCCTCGGGCACTAACACCCATCATTGAGCACCGTGCCGTCAGTTGTTCGCAGTATTCGCCAATTGCGCAAATGCTCGTGAACCTGACAATGGATCCATCGGTACTTTGACTGAGACACCGGAGCCGGCCTCGCTGCCCAGAGTGACACCACCCTGTTTACCGAGGCGAGTGAGACCCGCTTCATTGGGACGGTCTCGATGGAGACAGATATGATCACGAACCATACCCACCAGGTGGTCGGAACGCTGACTTATGCCTCGACGCAGACGATCACGAATTCAGGCGTGTTCGATACTGATGATACGACGGATGCGAACGACAAGATCTTAATGAAGGATTCGTTTACGGGCAGCGGTGTTGACTCCAACGACGCGATTCAGTTCACGTTCCGCTGGCGGATCAATAACAGCTAAAGGTAAGAAAGATGGTCTCAGTCGGTCCACTCTTCCCTGGCTCAGTGGTTTCAGCCTCCGGTACGGGCTTTGGTTCAACTGCCTGGTCATCTCCCGGTGACGCAGCGACAAGTAACAACTCGTATGCCACGTTCAACGAATCGTTCTTCGGGGCGACGAGTCAGTATCTCGTCGCAACAGGATTTGGATTTGATCTTCCGGAAAACGCGATTATCGACCCGCTCTCGGCCTCGGTTGAAGGGAAATCAACCGAGTCCCGATCAAGAATCAGTTCCGATTATGCGGTTCGGTTGGTCAAGTCTGGAAGCGTGGTTGGCGATAGTCTATGAGCGAGAGGATCGCATGGACGTGCCGCAGTCCATGAATGTGAACATAGGGCACTCCCGCCAGTTCGCAGAGTGCGATCGAGTAGGCCCGAAGATTCTGGGGCTAGGGCGGTTCTCCTGTATGCGTTCGGAAGATGGGCGCCTCGACACTCTCCGGCATCTGAAGCTGGTTCAGCGCTGCGATTGCTGAACCAGTGAGTGTCACCCATCGTGCCCCCGCCTTGGTCTTCGGGCGTTGAATACTCCAGGTCTGCCCCGACCAAACCAATCCTCGTTCAATCCTCACCCTGTTCCGCTTCGAGTCCACATCCTTCCAGTACAGCCCCAACGCCTCAGAGATCCGCATTCCCGTCGACACCAGAAAAACAAATAACGGATGCCAGTACCGATCCTCTTTCAGTCCCGTCTCAATGAATGCCTTCGTCTGTTTCAGTGTCCAGTACGCCTTCTCCTGTTCCTCCCACTTCGGTTTCGGAACCTTGAGCATCGGGTTCTTCTCGATCAGTTCGAAGTCGAGCGCTTGCTCCAGGCACGCCTTCAAATAGCCGTGTGCCAGATTCAACTGCCGCTGCGCGTTCGTCTCCGCCTGTAAGCGAGCGAACGTCTTCGTGAGCATGAGCGGGGTGAGCTCAGAGATCGGAACCGCAGCCAAGTAGCGGAGCACGTACCCGATGGTCTTGCGGTACATCGCCATGGTTGAAGGTCGGAGCTGCTTCATCGCCAGCCACTGTTCCACCCATAGGCTCAGCGATGGCAGAGCGGGTTCCGGCTCAGGAGATGGTGCCTCAACCTGTTCGACGACAGGCTCGGGCGGTCGTTCCAGTAGCTGTTCGAGCTTCTTGAACGCCTCGATCTCGGTTCGGGCATACCGGGAAACATGCTTCCCGTTGATGGTCGTCTGAGCGACCCACCGACCCTCCTTTCGCCGGTACACCGAACCGTCATTGTTGGACCGTTTCCCTGGCATATGACACCTCTCTGTCATTGCTCAGGGTCTCGGTAGACGTACGGCTGACTGACAGCTACGTTGACAGCTACCTGACAGCTACACAGGCTGCTCAGCTAGACAATAAGTCCATGTGAGCCGTAGCCAAGCGGCAAGTCAGGTGGATGAAAACGCGCCTCCAGATAGGTTTTTTGAGTGGTTCTTGTGCGGGAGGCGCCGGGCGGATTCGAACCGCCGATCAGAGTTTTGCAGACTCCTGCCTTGCCGCTTGGCTACGGCGCCGGATTGCACAGGTACGGATTCTATCACAGTATTCCCGACTTTCGGCGTATCGCCGCCGGTTTTCAGAGCTTTCGTCGGGACGACATCGGTAGTACCATACAGGCACGATCCGGCTCCTGCGGAACCAGCTTCTTCGCCACAACGCGCGTCGAGAGGGAGTGATCGCGATGCACGCACTCGATGTCCAACCGCTGACGCTGTCCGACGGCTCTGTCATCTCGGCACGGATGATCCGCCCGGCGGATGCCGAGGCGCTGCAGCGCTTCCACCGACGGCTGAGCGAAAATTCGATCTACTCCCGCCATTTCGGCTTTCTGCC
>CALAGB010000539.1 GCA_937891245.1 uncultured Thermomicrobiales bacterium
GAAGTCTCGGCCGACAGGGAAGTTAAACGGCCCTGTGGGTTCCGTAGCGACCTGACCATAACGCTCCGCGACTGCGACACGAAGTTGCTCGGGTGACAAAGTGGCGAGCGGCGGTGAAGCAGACATCCCTCTCCCTTACATTCACACTCTGGTAGCGTCCATGCCACCACGACTCAAGCGTGCCTCATCGCGACGTATTCTTCCAGTACACGAATGTATACCGATTGATAGGCTGGAGATATCGGTACGGAGAGGGACGCGGATGAGCGGAGACATCGCCCGGGTGGAATGGCTGCGCCTGCCGCCGCGCGTCTTGCTGTCGTTGGGCTCGGCGCTCCGCCGAGGAGGGCGATGTCGGCGTCATTCCCCGAACCTTTCTCGCGTTGGCGTCGTATTGATATGCGCGCATTGACCTCTAACCACTACGCCGCCACCGGGGCCTCCTACATTGCGTACCATGATCTCCCGTGTCCATTCTTTCTGCCGGTATTCGCACCCGCTGCGTGCACCATAGACAACGCTTACGGCGCGTAAGCCCAATCGCCGCCATTGTCAAGGAGGAACTGTGATTGGTTCTTACAATCTGTAAGCTTTTCAACGACTTAGCGCGAAGCCATGGTGCAATCAGTCACCGCGGGCTGGCAGAGTTGGAATCGTTGCAACGAACGCCCCCCGCATGTAGGTCGCAGTGCACAGATCACTGACGGACCGCCGATGCTCTGCTCGGGGATAGCGGAGATACCATTCTCTGACGAGATCGTTTACCGCTCCTTCCACCGATGAATGCCCTCGCCGATCCAGTCCCCAGCGAATCCGACGACCCCAGTCACGAGCCAATGTATCGGGTGATAATTACCAGGAAGGCCCGCCTCGATCGCGATATAGCCGATAGTTCCAGAGGTCAAGGCACCAGCAAGCGCTTCCAAAGATGGGCCTTCCGGTTCACCTCTCCGCTGCTTGCGCTTCGCCTTCGCCATAGTTGTCGTTCCTTTCGGTCGCCGGTCGGAATCTCCGATTCAGGTGCTAGATCAGGTGTTGAGATCGAGCAACGGCTCGCCAGCGATACCAGGCCGCGAAGCCCAACAACGTGACGGACAGCCCTCCCAGGATCGGCTGGATCGGCGCGAAGTAGGTCAGGGCGCCGCTCACTCCGAGCAGAACCACAATCAGCTTGTTACAGATCGGGCAGCCGATCGCCAGGAATGAGAGCATTCCACCGGCGGTCACCTTGCCCTGGGGGAGTGGGCAGGAGTTGGGGAAGGCATAGCTGGCGCCGAGTACTCCGGTAATGAGCGCGGTCAGCCCAAGAAACGCATAATCCTGGGGTCGCACCGGTGTCATCCGGGTAAACCACTGATTCGGCACAACGTCCGTCGGAATACCGACGATAAGCAGTGCTGCCACGGCGGCGCCCGCCGCATAGATGCCGACACGAAGCAGCGCGGTGCTGGGCACGACTCTGAACATTTCGAGAACCTCTTAACGATGTCGCCACGCGTTGTCTACCGCGCCGGCGAATTCAAGCAGCGGCAACGGCCTGCGTGGCCGGCCGTCCGCGAAGAAGCCAAACGAGCGCGGCTACCCCGACGATGAATCCGACCAGGGCGATGACCTGAGCCTCTTGGAGACCCCAGAACCAGATCCGCTCTTGACGCACATAGGTGATCAGGAACCGGCCCGGCGCGTAGAGCACGGCAAAAACGGCGAAGAGCACTCCGGCCGGCAGCTCCCGCTTACGCAACAACCAGATGGCGGCGAAGACGAGAAGGTTGAGCGCCATATCGTAAAGTGGGTATGGGTGTGTCGGGACACCGAGCAATGCAGGTGGGATCATTGCGTGCGGGTTAGAGTAAACGAACGTGAGCGGAGCACGGGTGGTTGCCGCACCCCAAGCGTCACCGTTGACGATGCAACCGAAGCGGCCGAATGCCTGACCCAATAGCAATCCAGGTACGATTGCGTCGATCACTGAGAGCCATGGATAGCGATAGATCCGGCAGAGTATAGCCACCGCGGCAAAGCCGCCAAACACCGCGCCATAAATCGCGAGTCCACCATCTTGGAAGGCTAGCGCTTCGGCCGGGTGGCGCAGCATAGTGCCGAAATGATCGACTACGAAGAATAACCGGGCGCCGACGATGCCGCCGGCGACGGTCCAGATAACGAACGTGTCGAACCGCTGCAGCGAGAGGCCGCGCCGACGGAACTCGTGCCGAGTAACGTTCACCGCAATCACGATAGCAAGCAAGATCGCCAGGCTATACCACCGTAAAGTCAGTGGTCCAAGATGAAAGATGACTGGGTCTATTCCGATCGGGATACGGATCATAAGTAGCTCCTACTGTGAAAGAGGCGGCCATGGCATCTCCGCCCTGACTGGCGCCATCGCCTCCAACCGATCAGGTAGCGTGGGCAACCGAGATCGGACGGACGTTTGGTAGGCGGCACATTTGATCCGAGAAATCTGCCATTGTCCACCTGGGTTGCGCGCGTTCTCCCGTCAAGTTCCGCCTCGGCTGGGCCGGTCGCAACGGTGGGTACTTGCTTGGTCTTCGCGACCCGCACGTTGAGGGTGCGGATGATCGTCGGAGACGACGATGCGTGCGCGGCAGAACGTTCATTCTGGCTGCTATCCAGCGCCACTGCGCTCAACCCGAAACCGATGAGCCACAGCAAACCTCGACGATTGTGTGGTGCTCGTGATGACCTCATTACACCTTCCGACTCGATAAGCACGAATGCTTGCTCGCCTATGCAACAGGGCGAGTTCTCGATGCCGTATTTCGGCGACTGGTGGATCGCCTGGAAGTGTATTAAAGCCTGAAACGCTGAAGGAGAGATTGCCGTTGAGGACCAGCCGCGCGAACTTGAGGAGAACCCATCGATAGAAACGCGGCGGATCGAAGGGGAATGACGTCAATTGGAGTGATTGGCCGGGCATTTACGGGGGTTGGACCGGGTGAGTCGGAACGCAACTCCACGGTTGAACAGCCCAGATTGCCAGAGAGGCATTCGTTCGCCATGGGAAGATACGATGACGTTGCCCGTTCTTCACCAGCCACAGCCACGCGGTGCGACTCAGGAGAGGAAGGCGTCATCGAAGTAGTGTGCTCGCAGAAATAGGTGGTGAAGCTGAAAACAACAGCGAAGACCAGCAGCGCTGCAACGCGGAAGTACGATTGAAATCTGGTTCGAGCGTGAATCTCCTTCATCACGGCGCAAAGCTTATCATTTCGGCGTAGGATCGCAATTGTCGGCACAGGCGTTGGTGGCATATCCGATGACGGAACGCGTAGACGCCTATCGCGTATTGTTGGGGTCATCGCCAAGGGGGCGCCGTGGAACAGGATCACGAACAAGGGCATAGTCATGCCCCCGGCAGTTTTGGGTGGGCCTTCGCCATAGGCGTGGCGCTCAACGCGGCCTACGTCGTCTTGGAAATCGTCTTCGGGCTCTTGGCTCACTCCTTGGCACTCGTCGCCGATGGGGGACATAACCTCGGCGACGTTCTCAGCCTCCTCGTGGCCTGGAGTGCCAGTATCCTCGTTCGCCGGGTGCCTTCCGGACGCCGAACCTACGGATGGCGCCGTTCCTCAATTCTGGCAGCCCTGATCAACGCGATGATCCTTCTGGTGACAATGGGGGGCATCGCCTGGGAAGCCATCCAGCGTTTCGGCTC
>CALAGB010000540.1 GCA_937891245.1 uncultured Thermomicrobiales bacterium
CGCGGCCGCCTGGGTCATGTAGCCGATGTGGGCGGTCGTCTTGCGATCCGGCATGATCCGGCCGAGCACGCGGATAGTGCCGCTGTCCGGGCTGAGTGCCCCGGCCGCGAGGCGGATGAGCGTTGTCTTGCCCGAGCCGCTCGGCCCGAGCAATCCGAAGATGCGACCGCGCGGGATCGCCAGGCTGATGTGTTCGAGCGCGACGATCGGGCCGAAGCGGCGCGATACCTGATCGGCTTCGACGATGATGTCCGTTGTACAGTCCCTCTCGCTGAAGGTAAACCACCGAGGTGGTTGCTGAGCGAGTGTACATCAGGGGCCGCTACAATTGGACGACGGGCCTGACTGGCCCGATTCCGCGTGCCACTGCGGCCTGATGAGGAGTACCTGAATGTATCTCGCCGAAATGATGGCGGCCTACGCGCTCGATCTCGTCTATGAGGATCTGCCGGAGCCGGTCGTCGAGGCGGCCGTGCGTGCGATCGCCGATACGCTGGCCTGCGCGGTCGGGGCGGTCGGCGAAGAAGGTCCGGAACTGCTGCGCGATTTCGCCGTCGCGCGGGCTTCGATGCTGGAGTCTTCGCTGATCGGAAGCGATGAGCAGATCAATATGTCGTTGGCGGCGCTCGTCAATTGCAGCCTGGCACGCGATCTGGATGCCAACGATCTCTATGCCGGGCCGCCGGGCCGCGATACGGGGCATTTCTCTGATGCGATTCCGGCGCTGCTCGGCGTCGCCGAGGCGGTCGGCGCCGGCGGGCGTGATTTCATCACCTCAGTGGTGATCGCCTACGAGCTGCAGGCGGTGCTGGCTGAGTCGTATCTCTGGATGCAGGGTGGGCTGCACTCGGTCAGCCAGGTCGCCTGGGCGCTGGTGGCCGCCGCTGGTCGTCTGCTCCGCTTGCAGCGCGAGCAGATCGTCTCGGCGATCGGGCTGTCCGGCACGACCGGCGGGCTGATTCTCCAATCGTGGCTCAAGCCGTCGCCGAATCTGCCGCTCATCAAAGGCGGTGCGCCGGGCTTCGCGGCGCGAAACGCGCTGGATGCGGTCGATCTGGCGGCCGACGGTTACACCGCGCCGCCGGACGCATTGGAAACGCTCTTCGAGCGCTTCCCTTCCAGCAGCGATCAGACGCCATTTCAGCGCCTGACCCGACCGTTCACTTTCACCACGCCGCGCAACATGCTCAAGCAGTATCCGGCGCAGATCTACACCCAGTCGGCGGCGCAGGCGGCCGTGGCGCTGCATGCAGAGATCGAGTCGGTCGATGACGTCGCGGTCGCGACGGTCTACGGGCATCGCAACGTCGTTGCCGGGGTGCAGGGATCGGCGGGCGCCTATCGTCCGGAAACGCGCGGCGCGGCTGATCACAGCACGCCCTTCGTCGTCGCCGTCGGCCTGCGTGATGGCGATCTCTCTCCGGCCAGCTACGACGGCGAGCCGTGGAGCGATGAAGGACTGCTCGATCTGATGCGTCGTGTCGATCTGGTGATCGATCCGGAGTTCGAGCGCGCCTTCGTTGAAGATGGCCGCTTTGGTTGCCGCCTCGTCGTTGAATTGCACGATGGCCGCCGGCTGGAACGGACCGTCAGCCAGCAGAAAGGCCATCCCGATAACCCGCTCACGCGCGGCGAACTGCTCGCCAAGATGCGCGCGCTCACGACGCATAACGCCGATGAGTCCTTCGCCGGACGGCTGCTTGGCACCGTTGAAGCGCTGCCCTCTGCCACGAATGTGAACGAATTGGTGACGCTGCTGCGCCTCGATGAGTGATGGATGAACGGCGTACTTCACAAAAGCCGTCGCGAATTGTCAAAAGAATGAAACCCAGTGAAGTTCAAATCGGGAATTGATGATCGAGCGTTGACGGCGACGAACGGAGGCTGGTCATGAATCGCGAACAGCTGCTCAAGCGAATTGACAGCGCGTGGACGGCGTTCACCGAGTCGTGCGCCGGGCTTACCGACCAGCAGATGCTGGAGCCGGGCGTCGAGGGAGACTGGTCGGTGCGTGATCTGCTGACCCACGTCTCGATCTGGGAAGATGAAACGCTCAAGTATCTTCCGCTGATCGCCGAAGGTGGGCGGACACCCCACTATGCCGAACAGGGTGGGATCGACGCCTTCAATGCGCGGGCCGTCGAAGCGCGGCGCGGGCTGACGCTGGATGAGGTCAAGGATCAGCTCGCGGAAACCCACCGGCGCCTGCTCGCCTACGTTCAAAGCGTGCCGGAGGAGCTGTTCGCGACTGAAACGCGTTTCCGTCACCGCCTGCGCATCGACACCTACAGCCACTACCCCGAGCACACCGAGGCGATTCGTAGCTGGCGTGAACGGAATTAGTCCAGTCGCACGACCATTCCTTCGTCGCCGCGCAGCGCGATACTGCCGGAGACGGACTCTCCCTCGCGATCGAGCTGGGTGTTGAGGACGATCGTCCCGCTCCGGCCGAGGCGAGCGAGTGAAAGCTCCTGAGGGTTCCCCCCGAGGTTGAGGACGATGAGGAAAGTGCGATCGTCTGTTCCGCGCGTGTAGGCGATCAGATCGCCGTCGCTGAGCACCGGAGCGTACGGGCCATTGGTGAGCGACGCTTCGTTCCGCCGGAGTGCGATCAGGCGGCGCTGCATCGTGAGCATCGAATGCGGATCGTTGCGCTGGTGTTCGACGTTGAGCGTGGTGTAGTCGTGGCTGACCGGAAGCCAGGGTGTGCCGCTGGTGAAACCGGCGTTCGAGCTCGCGTCCCACTGCATCGGGGTTCGTTCCGGATCGCGACCGGCATGATGGCCGGGCATCGTATGCTCTTCCGGATCCTGTATGTGTTCGGACGGAATCTCGACGTTGGGCAGGCCAAGCTCGTCGGCGTAGTAGAGCGTCGGTGTGCCCCGCAGCGTCAGTAGGAGCATGGCGGCGACGCGCGCCTGACCGGGGCCGATGCGGCTCGCCATGCGCGGGTTGTCGTGGTTGCTCAGTACCCAATTCGGCCAGGCGAAATCGGGCAGACGACCCGCGTAGAGATCGATCGTTGCCCGGATATACGCGGCCTCCCAGGGCTGGCGCAGCAAGTGGAAGTTGTGCGGCATTTGCAGGATGTCGCCGGTCGGGCCGTAGTAGGCCATCAGCCGGTCGATCGGCAGGTAGAGCTCCCCAATCAGCAGGCGACCATCGTATTCGTCGGCGACGGCGCGCATTTCACGCAAGACATCGAACATGCCGGGACGGTCGGAGCTGTAGGCCGCGATGAGCCTGTTGTTCGGCGACATATCCCCTGAATATTCCGGGTTAGGTGGATTGTCGCGCAGGCGCTTGTCCTTCATCAGGAACCAGACGGCATCGAGCCGAAAGCCGTCGACGCCACGGTCGAGCCAGAAGCGGAGGGCGTCGTACATGGCGGCGCGAACGTCGGGATTGTGCCAGTTGAGATCGGGCTGCTGCTCGAAGAACTCGTGGAAATAATACTGCTCGGTGTGCTCGTCCCAGGTCCAGCCACTACCGCCGAAGCTGCTGACCCAATTGTTCGGTGGACTGCCGTCCGGTCGCGCATCGCGCCAGATATACCAGTCGCGCTTCGGGTTATCGCGTGACGAACGTGATTCGAGGAACCAGGGGTGCTGGTCGGACGTGTGATTCGGCACGAAATCGAAGATGACACGAATCTTGCGGCTATGCGCTTCGCGGACCAACTCGTCGAAATCGGCCAGCGTGCCGAAGATCGGATCGACATCGGTGTAGTTGGCGACGTCGTAACCGAAGTCGACCATCGGCGAGGGGCAGATCGGCGAGAGCCAGATGGCGTCGATGCCGAGCCAGACGAGGTAATCGAGCTTGCCAGTAATACCGGGCAGGTCGCCGATTCCGTCGCCGTTACTATCCATGTAGGAGCGCGGATAGATCTGGTAGATGATGCCTCGCTGCCACCAAAGTAGATTGCTGATTGCCATCGCGTCTCCTTTTCAGTTCTTGAGTAGGCGACATTCTCTCGCACAGGCGCAGTGGACGCAGTTGAAAAACTCTGCGCACTCTGCGCCTCTGCGAGAGGAGTCGCTTCCTATACCGCTACGAGCGCAGCCGCCGCCGAGATCGCTGCCACGATCTGCAGGATAGCGAGCAGCCGGCTCGAGTGCGGTCCGCTGCCGAGTAGCCCGCTGCGCCCTTTCAGCCGTTCGATGCCGTCGTACGCGGCGATGACGACGACCAGCACGCTGAGCCCGATCCGGAACGCGGCTGAGGAGATCGACCCGGTATCGACCGCTTGTTGGCCTGCCAATCCGAGCGCGCTCAGCAGCAGGATCAAGAGCACCCAGTTGCGAAAGACGCGATTCCACCAGGGCCGGTGATCCCAGTGCACGACCTTCTGCTGGCGGCGTTCGCGGATGAACCAGGTGACGACCAACCCGTAGAGAAACCCGGCGACATGCGCGAAAAACGCGACGTTCGATTCGGCCTCGGTGCCCACAACGCTGATCGAACTGAGCGAATCGACGACCTGCAAGGCGAACCACAGGCCGATCAGAATAAAGGCCGCCACTCCACCTACCGCCAGAAACGGGCCGAAGATGAGCAGCGCACGCACGATCGACCGCGGATAAAGCAGGATGTAGCCGCCGAGCACGGCCGCGATGGCACCGCTGGCGCCGACCAACGGGTCGTGCGCTCCGGCGAAGACGATGGCGAAGATCAGGCTGGCGAAGACGCCGCCGATCAGATAGAAGGCGAGATAGGTGACGTGTCCGAGCTGATCCTCAACATTATCGCCGAAGATCCAGAGGAAGAGCATATTGCCGGCGATGTGCAGCAAGCCGCCGTGCAGAAAGATGGCGGTGATAAGGGTAATCGGGTGCTGGCCGTTCCAGAAGTCGGCCGGCGTGAAGCCCCAGCGATTGACGAAGCGACTGATGCCCGACTGGCCCAGGCTCACTTCGTAGGCGAAAACGACAATGTTGATCAGGATGAGCAGGATGGTGATGATTGGAAAGCGTGGAGAGCGTACCTGAGGGTCGTCGGCAAAGGGGAGCACGCAAACCTCCTATGCGATGGCCCGGTACGGGACGAGCGACCGCGCCCGCTCGCACGGCCGCTCGGATCGTTCCTATTTGACCTTCGTGAGTCCTTGCCCGATCACGTCGAGCGTCCGCTCCAGTTCGGACTCGGAGATCGTCAGCGGCGGCTGGATACGCAGCACATTGCCTTCCTGTCCGCCGACGCCGATCAGCACGCCCGCTTCCCGGCTGAACGCACGAAGCGCGCCCGCCTGCGCTTTGGCCGGCGTCTTCTTGGTGCGGTCGGTGACGAGCTCGACGCCGATCATCAAGCCGAGACCTCGGACATCGCCGATCAGGTCGTGCTCGCTTGCCATCTCGCGCAGCTGCGCCATCACCTGATTTCCCTTGGTCGCCGCCTGCCCCGGCAGATCCTCGCTCAGCATGACATCGATATTCGCGAGCGCGGCGGCGCAGGAGACCGGATTGCCGCCGAAGGTGGAGAGATGCTCGCCCGGCTGGAACGAATCCGCGATTTCGGCGCGGGCAGTCGTCGCTGAAAGCGGGAAGCCGTCGGCGATCCCCTTGGCCATCACCAGAATATCCGGTTCAACGCCGAAATGCTCGATGGCGAACATCTTGCCGGTCCGTCCGAAGCCACTCTGGACTTCATCGGCGATGAACAGGATGCCATGGCGATCGAGCACCTCTTTGACCTTCTTGAAGTAGGAGCCGGGTGGCACGATGATGCCGCCTTCGCCCATCACTGGCTCGGCGATGAAGGCCGCGATTGACCCGGCCGACTGATACTTGACCGCCCATTCGACCATCTCGGCACAATGATCGGCGACCTCTTCCGGGTCATCGGCGCCGAACGGGTTGCGATAGACGTACGGTGCCGGTGCGAACGCGATACCGGGCAAATACGGCCCACCATGCGTCTTACGCTGCACGTTGCCGGTGATCGAAAGAGTGGCGACGCTGCGGCCGTGGAACGAATGCGTCAGTGAGATGAACTCGGACTTGCCGGTAAACGACTTGGCGAGCCGTAGCGCCGTTTCGATCCCCTCGGCGCCGCTATTTCCGAAGAACGTCTTCTGCAACTGGCCGGGCGTTATCTCCGCCAGCTTCTCGGCGAGATCGGCGACGACCGGCACGTGGTAGATGTACGTCCCGGCGTGCACCAGCTTATCGATCTGCGCCTTGGCTGCCTCAATCACTTTCGGGTGCCGATGCCCGGCATTCGAGACCGCGATGCCGGCGAAGCAGTCGATATATTCCTTGCCGTCGGTCGTGACGACCGTCGCGCCATGCGCATGATCGAAGACGACCGGCTCGATCGACGCCACAAAGCTCGTCGTCACATAACGCTGATATTTCTCGACCGTATCCATGAAATCCCCCACTCCTTTCCGCTCAGCCTACAGCGGCACGATACCACTAATAGGGGGTGATGCGGGAGGCGGGGGATGAGGAATTAAGCAACCAGCGTAAGGAGGCGCTAAGCAAGCGGCAGAAGCGAACCCGGGCGTTAGTGTCGGGTGATGCCGAGTGAACGGATCGCGTGCCCCGGACGTTGACGCCGCTGGAGGTCTGTTCGTGGGAACGGATCGCGTGCCCCGGACGTTGACGCCGCTGGCGGCCTGTTCGGGGGAACGGTTTGTGTGAACCTGGACGTTGATGTCACTGGCGGCCTGCTCTGTGTAACGGTTCGTGGGACCCCGAACGGGTTGCCGCCCCGGCCCCGCCCGGGAGGGATGGATCGTGGTGCCGCGAACGGGTCGCCGGCCCGACCTCGCCCGGGGGAACACCATGGCCAAGCGTTGGACGTTCGCTCAGTCCACCCCGCCCGG
>CALAGB010000541.1 GCA_937891245.1 uncultured Thermomicrobiales bacterium
GAATGGCGGTGACATTCTATGGCGAACGGCTTGGCCTGCTCGAAGAAATCGGCGTTGCCCTGATGATCGCCGGGATCGGCGCGGTGGTGTGGGAGTCGCATAATGATCCCCAGATACCTCAGCCGCCCAAGCCACGGTCACCGATCCGGGATCGAAAGCAGAGAACCACGCCACCGGAATGAGTACGGTCTATTTACGCAGTGGCTACCCAGATGAGAGAACAGGTGCCATATCAACCCATCGCACAATCGGAAAACGCGGCAGCCTGCAGCAGATCGCCGACGCAGCCGGGGCCTTTGGAATGGTCGCCATGGGTCACTACGGATCTATGCAGCGGTTGATCGACCCGGAAGCGTCCGGCGATGTCGGCGACAGCACCCTGGTTGCCTACAAACGCGGCGTCGCTTCGGCTTTGGCCCGATCGCAACCGCCGTCTTGCTCGATCCCATCTTTGGGTCGGCCAGGGCGATCGCGAGCGGCGTCCTGCCGCATCATCTGGCCACTTTTCGCAAGTCCTAACATACGCTGAACCGCCGGATCGAGGTCAGGGTCGGCCCGCACACCGCCATTTCTCACCACGCCGCTCCTCGAGCTCACGGGCTACACAGGCATAAGGCCGTCTCGGCAAGTTTGGAGAGAACGCTGGAACCCTCAGTCAACACTCAGGCAGCGTTCAACTGGATCTCAGCAGGACGTGCGACGCTGCCCTCAGCTAATGTCGGCGGCTTCTCTAAAGCCACCGATAGGAAGGAGGGGCATCGCGTAGGATCTGTGATCTCGTACCTCGCTGCCCGTTACTGGGCTGTCCGAACCTGGGAAACGCACGCATGCGGTTATAGACGCGACCGCCTACAACGCGATCGCTCGTTATGAAATGAAGGAGTTGGTAATGATTGGTCGATTCGCGATCACGCTCACGCTGGCCGTGACGCTAATTGCCGCCTCTGTCGTCGGAGCATCGGCTCAGGCGACACCCGCGTTGAACCTACCGCCAGGCATCGCCAAGCAAGCCCAGCCGATGCTCGCGGACATGATGGCGCACATGGAGCAGATGGGCATGTCATCTGAGCAGATACAGTTGATGATGGCGGACATGCAGACGATGGCTGACCAACTACCGCCGGGAATCTTTCTGCAACTTCTCCGGTTGATGTCCCAGCTCGATATGAGCACGATGATGACTCTCCACCAGCAGATGCACGAGGGGACGCTGCTACAGCAGCCACCGGGCCAGATCTTGCGTTATGTTCGGCAGCTCGCGGCCTGAGAGCCGCGGCAGGTTCTTGATGGTGCTCCTCGCCATCCGCGTCAATACAGGTAGGCAATGTTCTATTGGATCGTTGTGGCTGATCGGACTTACCGTGCTCGGCATATGGATCCAGCGCCAGCGGGCGTCCACTCCGAGCGACATACGCTCGGGAGATCGAGTGCTACTGATCCATCGTGAGCGCTACGCTCGGAGTGAGGTCGTCGACGATAAGCAAAAGCGGAAGCCCGGAGTTACTTGAAGCTCTGCCGGTCAGGTGTCGGAGGCGGGAGATCGTCGCCTTGCTGACGAGCGAAGGCGTGTTCGAAGGTGATAGCAGAAGGGATACACGGCCGATGACGATTACCACCACAAGCTATGGCTTTGGTACGCGAGTTCCGTGGGCGCAAGACGAAGCGATCGAGCGGATCATGACCGCCCTCAAGGAGGAGGGCTTTGGCATCTTGACCACCATCGATGTCCAGCAGACGCTCAAGGAGAAGCTGGGGCTCGACACCAATCCGTACGTGATCCTCGGCGCCTGCAACCCCCAGTTGGCCCATCGCGCGCTCGAAGCCGAGCCGGAGATCGGGCTGCTCCTCCCCTGCAACGTGATTGTTTACCAGGTGGACGATGGAACCACGGTGGCCATCATGGATCCGGCAGCCGCGCTCCGACTGGCCGGCAATCCGACCGTCGAGCCCATCGCCCTGGAAGCGAAGACTCGACTCGAGCGAGCGCTCCAGCGGCTGGTTGAGGCCTCCGCGTAAGCTGGGTCCGTCGGCCGTCAGCTCTTACTCTCTCGGCGCGCTCGCGTTGAGGGCCGTGCGGGCGGCCTGCGTGTCCATCGGGCGGGGCGCGTTTGGCGGGGAACCATGCCAGTGCACCTCGAAAGGGCGGCGGTACTCCTTCACGGCTTCCGTTCTACCGTCGCCCGGCAACACTGTGGTTGCGAGACACGATTTCAGCCTCATCAGCGAATACTCAGGCCCGACTCAACGACGCCTCAGTTGGCTGCGGGAGACTTCCTTCAATGAAAAGACCGCTCTATCGCACACCACCACACCGTGATGGTGGCCTACAGATACGAGAAAGGACCCAAGGATGCGTAGTGACGATGCGCGTGTGTCAGCCAACGGGGCTGCCGTCATTGGGCAGTCAGCGCGGGACGGGAGCAATCGGATGAATATTACCCACCACAGTGGGCAGGCGACGCATTTGAGGGAGCAAGCAGATGATGCATCGCAAGTCTATCCAGAATTGTTTGCGTATTTACGGCAACGCGACCAGATGATTCATCACATCCAGATATGGATCCCTCAACCGGGAGACCCTGAAGCGTATATCGGGATCGACCGGCTGGAGCGACTTCTGGATGAGATGCGCGGTCTTCCTCCGGGCATCGCGGACCTCGTCCGCAAGTAGGACGTGAGCGTGTTCGCCCGGGTCTGGCAAAGGTCCGCCGGTAGAGCGCGGCGTTCGCGGGTTGGTGATGAGAAGTTTGCTTGAACACACCCGACTCAGAAGTCTAACCGATACCGTTCTCCGCATCCCCACTCACCTACCTCCGGCCCGTGCGCAGGATGCTCCAGACAAGGTAGATCCCAAGCGCGGTGGCGACCACGAACCCCACGGTGAATGCGGCGCCGGTCCACCGTTCCCAGCCCGCGGGATGGTAGAACGACATGAGCACGGCCAGGCCGTTGATCAGGGCCGCCGTGATGATGCCGATCACGATGCGGTTGGTCAGCCGCTCGACCCGGTTGACCATGTCCTCGACTCCCTCCGGGCGCATCCCGATCTCCAGGCTGCCACGTTCCAATTCGCCGATCAGACGCCGCGCTTGCCGCGGTAGCTCGACGCCGAGCTGGGCGGCCTCGAGGCCGGCCTGGGCGAGCCGCCGTCCCCAGAGAAATGGCGAATACTGCCGTAGGACGAGGCGCTCGGCATATGGGGTTAGCACGGAGGTCAGGTGGAACCCGGGGTCAAGTTGGGCGGCCAGCCCCTCGCTCATCACCGCCGTCTTCAGGAGCAGGGCGAGAGTCGACGGTAGTTGCAGGTGATGCCGGCGGGT
>CALAGB010000542.1 GCA_937891245.1 uncultured Thermomicrobiales bacterium
TGCTGATCGGCTTATCCGGATCGAAGAAGCCGCAGCCGGTGAAGATGCGCCCGTACCAGCCGTCCATGCTGTAGCCGGGAATCGTGAGCGCGCCTTCGTTGAGCGACTTGCTCGCATCGTAAAGCTGTGTGAGGTCGAAGTCGGAGATCGAGGCCCGCCCCTCACAGCGCGGGCACATACCGCCGGTGATGCTGAAGGTGCGCTTCTCCCGCACGGTCTGGCCGCCGCGCTTGAACGAGACGGCGCCCGCGCCGCTCACCGACGGGACGTTGAAGGAAAACGCTTTGGGTGAGCCAATGTGTGGCTGCCCGAGCCGGCTAAAGAGAATGCGCAGCATCGCGTTCGCGTCGGTGGCGGTGCCGACGGTGGAGCGGGGATCGGTGCCCATCCGCTGCTGATCAACGATGATCGCGGTGGTCAGCCCATCGAGAACATCGACGTCGGGCCGCGCGAGCGACGGCATGAAGCCCTGCACGAAGGCGCTGTATGTCTCATTAATCAAGCGCTGTGACTCGGCGGCGATGGTGTCGAAGACCAGCGAGCTTTTGCCCGAGCCGGAGACGCCGGTAAAGACCGTCAGCCGGCGCTTCGGGATCTCGACGTTGATATCTTTGAGATTATTCTCACGCGCGCCGAGCACCCGAATGAGATCGTGGCTGTCGGCCGCGTGCAGGGCGGTGGGCTGAGTGCTCGTCTTCGTGATCGTGCTCATGATGCGTCTCTCCATCTAAGGGGTGGGGCGCCGTCATCGCGCTCTTCATCGTACGGGCAGTACCCTACCCGCTGCGTTGCAAAGTAATTATGAAATCCAGTTGCCAGGTTGTTCCGGCGTCGTACGATATCTCTCCACGTCCCTCCATGATGTCCTGGCCACGGAACCGAAGAGCGGTGCGTTGCGAGAAATCGTCGTCGATCCGGGTCATCGACCAGCCACCATCGGTGAACTCGACATCGAAGATTCGAACAATCCCGCGAACATCGAAGTAGTGGTAGCGCTCTTCCGAAAGGAACGCCATCGCGTCTGGGAAGTCAGGATGGTCGTACGCCCAGTGTTGTAGCGCGAACGCCCCGTCCAGCACCCACTCGTACCGCTGGCGACCGGTGACCGGCCCAGGCATCGCCGAGTGTTGCATCGTGAATTCCCAGCTTCCGACGAGTTGGTCCAGTACTGTCATGCTCGCTGCATATCCTCTCGCAGGAGGCGCGTTCACGCTTGCGGTCGCTTGGCCCGATTCTATCAACTCTGGCCTGTACGTACAGTTGTGTGCCGTTGCCGGAACCAACGCTGATGTCCGGCCGCTCCGGCGACGTGTCGCGCTACTTCTCTGACGAACGGAACAGCCAAAACGTGACACGTGCCGGAATTCTCCGAACCGCCTTCTGTGCCCGTCATTCTGAGGCCGTGGCCTCAGAATGACGGTGATATTCAGCATGAGGGACATTGGGAACGGCTCCGTGCGGGCCAGTCCTGGCTGGTCCGCACGGCGTGCTTGCAGGGACGAAACTAGTCGTCGGCGGCTTGTGCCTGGGCGACCTGACGCTGGGCAACGAGGTCGAAGCGATCAAGGTTCATCACCTTGTTCCAGGCGGCCACGAAGTCGCGGACGAACTTCTCCTGGACATCGTCCGCGGCGTAGACCTCGGCGATGGCCCGCAACTGGGCGTGCGACCCGATGACGAGATCGACGGCGCTGGCGGTCCACTTCAGTTCGCCGGTCGCGCGATCACGCCCTTCGTAGTGATGCTCGCCCACGTCCGACTTCCGCCACTCCGTGTTCATATCGAGCACGTTGATGAAGAAGTCGTTGGTGAGCTGACCCGGCCGGTCGGTCAGCACGCCGAGCGACGATTGCGCGAAGTTCGCGTTCATCGCCCGCATGCCGCCGAGCAAGACCGTCATCTCCGGTGCCGTCAGGTTCAGCATGTAGGCGCGGTCGACCAGCTTTGTCGCGGGCGGCACCAGTTCACCCGGCCGGAGGTAATTGCGGAAGCCGTCGGCGGTCGGTTTGAGCACCTCAAAGGATTCGACGTCGGTCTGCTCCTGTGAGGCATCGGTGCGTCCCGGCGAGAATGGCACCATGATGTCGTGCCCGGCATCCCGCGCGGCGCGCTCGACCGCGGCACAGCCGGCCAGGACGATCAGATCGGCGAGCGAGACCTTCTTGCCGCCGGTTTGCGCGCTGTTGAAGGTCTGCTGAATCTCTTCAAGGACGTTCAACGTCTCGGCCAGCTGGGCCGGCTCGTTGGCTTCCCAGTTCCGCTGCGGCTCGAGACGAATCCGCGCCCCGTTCGCGCCGCCCCGCTTGTCGGTGCCGCGGAAGCTGGCCGCCGCGCCCCAGGCCGCCGCGATGAGCTGGCTCTGCGACAGGCCGGTCGCGAGGATCTGATCCTTCAGCGCCGCGATATCGCGATCATCGATCAGCTCATGATCGACTGGGGGAACCGGGTCCTGCCAGAGCTGCGGCTCGGGCACCCACGGACCGAGGTAACGCGAAACCGGCCCCATATCGCGATGCAAGAGCTTGTACCATCCCCTGGCGAACGCATCGGCCAGTTCATCCGGATGTTCATAGAACCGCCGGGCGATCGGCTCGTAGATCGGATCGAGCTTCAAGGCCAGGTCGGTCGTCAACATCATCGGCGCAACCCGCTTCGACGGATCATGAGCGTCGGGCACCGCTTGCTGGGCTTCGGGGTTCGTCGGCCTCCACTGCCAGGCTCCGGCTGGGCTCTTCGTCAGTTCCCAGTCGTACTCGAACAGGTTGGCCAGGAATCCGTTGTCCCACTGAATCGGATTGTTCGTCCAGGCGCCTTCGAGACCGCTGGTCATCGCATAGCTACCCGCGCCGCTGCCGGCACTGTTCTTCCAGCCGAGGCCCATCTGCTCGAGCGGGGCGGCTTCCGGCTCGGGGCCGATGTGGTCGGCACTCACCGCGCCGTGGGTCTTACCAAAGGTATGACCGCCGACGATGAGGGCGAGCGTTTCTTCGTCGTTCATCGCCATGCGTCGGAACGTCTCGCGAATATCGACGGCGGCCGCCAGCGGATCGGGCTTGCCGTTCGGGCCTTCCGGGTTCACGTAGATCAGGCCCATCTGCACGGCGGCCATCGGGCCCGTCAACTCTCGATTCCCACGGTAGCGCTCATCACCGAGCCAGGTATCTTCCGGTCCCCAGTAAATCTCTTCCGGCTCCCAGATGTCCTCGCGGCCGAAGCCGAAGCCGAACGTCTTGAAGCCCATCGATTCCATCGCGACGTTACCGGCAAAGACCAGCAGATCGGCCCACGAGAGCGCGCGGCCATATTTCTGCTTGATCGGCCAGAGCAACCGGCGCGCTTTGTCGAGGCTCGCGTTGTCCGGCCAGCTATTCAGCGGAGCGAAGCGCTGGGCACCCGCGCCGCCGCCGCCCCGGCCGTCAGCGATGCGGTAGGTGCCGGCGGAATGCCAGCTCATGCGGATGAAGAGCGGTCCATAATGACCATAATCCGCCGGCCACCAGGACTGCGACGTCGTCATCAGCTCGATGAGATCCGCCTTCAGCGCCTCGAGATCAAGCGATTTAAACTCATCCGCATAATTAAAATCCTCGCCCATCGGATTGGAGAGGGGCGAGTTGTGATGAAGAACCGAAAGGTCGAGCCGTTCCGGCCACCAGTCATTGATCGTCCGGGGGCGTATTACTTTCGGAGTCGGAGAGGGAATTCCCGGATTCTCGCTGTCGCTCCCCGTCTTCGTCACACCGTTCTTCGTGTCAGCCACGTCGGTAATGCTCCTCTCTGCGATTTGCGTTGCCGGCCGGCCGGCTGGTTCATCAGAAACCAAGCACACGCGAATCAATACATCGCACCCGCCGCGCCCGTCGAACCCGGCGGGCACTAAAACATGCTGAAACAAGGCCTCGTAGACCGGTCTTTCAACACGTCCACGAAGCGGCTCGCCAAGCAGCACGTCATCTCGAGTGAATTATAGCCAAAGCCGCGTTGCGTCCAAGCCATCGACACCAAACCGGCAAACCGCGCCGTCGGCTGCTCGCACGCGATTGCTCCGGCGTAGATCCGTCGGCACGGACGGGCTGTTCGCTCGGCTCAAACCGCACCATCAGGCTATTCGCGACGTAGGCGTCCGGATTGTAGCCGTGGGTGCCTGGCGCATCGGGGCTGACGCTATCGCGCGACAGGAAGCGACTGAACCGCTCGCGAGCCCAATGGCCAAGACGATAACATCGGGGCAGGAGCACCGTGTCAGATGGTCAGGACGTCCGCCATTGGAGATCGATATGGACGTATTCATCACCTCGCTGGAAACAGCTGTTCATATTGACAGAGCACGGCTTGCTGGGGCACAATGATCCGCGACAGTTTAAGATCGTCAGCGCGACGATGAGGACAAGTAACCGGTCGAGACGATACAGAGAACCGCGGTCGCTGAGAAGCGGGATTGGGTTCGCCGGTGAATAAGACCTCGGAGCTTCGCCCCGAACGGCACGAATGTGCGCCAGTAGGCGGCGACGACTAACCCCCGTTAGCAGGTTCCTGTGAATTCACAGGGAAAGGTCGCGATCCGTGAGGACGCGACGAACAGGGGTGGTACCACGAGCTTGACACCGCTCGTCCCTTACCGGGACGAGCGGTTTTGTTTTTCCCGGGCTGGTGTCTGGATGAGCAAAGCGGCTCGCCGGACGTGTCGACGTAGACACTGGTGTTTCAAGGGAGAAACAAATGCAGCGCGGTACCGCACAGCGCAATGAACAGATCCGGTTCGGCCGAACCATCCCCAATTCAGCAGACACACGTTCCGTTCTAACGTGCGAGCAATCGAGTAAACGCAGCGGATCGGCTGGCGGCGCTAAACGCACCGGCTCGATCCCACAGCGGCCGTTGTTCGATGATGTAACGCGAGAGAGAACGGATCAATGTTATCCACCCCACGTATCGGTATCATCCACGATCGCCTGAGGGCCGAAGAGCGGCTCCTCTTCAATGAATTCGCCCGGCGCGGGATCGCCGTCGAACGGATCGACGATCGCTCGGCAGTCGTCGACATCACCGGCGCCGGCTGGGATTACGACGCCGTCATCGGACGCGGCGTCAGCCAGCAGCGGACGCTCCACCTGCTGTCGATCCTCGACGCCTGGGGCATCCCGACGCTGAACCGGCCCGACGTGATCGCCGTCTGCAACGACAAGCTGCGCACATCGGCGCTTTTTCGGCGCGCCGGCCTGGCTCAGCCCGAGCTACGCGTCGCCTTCACGCCCGAGGCGGCGCTCGAAGCGATCGAGGAGATGGGCTACCCGGTCGTGCTCAAGCCGGCGGTCGGCTCGTGGGGCCGGCTACTGGCGAAGGTCAACAGCCGCGCCACGGCGGAAACGCTGCTGGCCCACAAGCGCGAGCTCGGCTCGTTTCACCACGGCACCTATTACATCCAGGAATACGTCGCCAAGGCGGGCCGCGATATTCGCGCCTTCGTCGTCGGGGACGAGACGATCTGCGCCATCTATCGTGCCTCGGAACACTGGATCACGAACACGGCACGCGGCGGGCTCGCCTCGAACTGCCCGGTAACGCCCGAGATTGCCGAGATCTGTCAGCGGGCAGCCCACGCCGTCGGCGGCGGGGTGCTGGCCGTCGATCTCTTCGAAGATCCGGAGCGTGGCCTGTTGATCAACGAGATCAATGCCACGATGGAGTTCCGCAACAGCATCGACACCACCGGGGTCAACATTCCCGGCCGCATCGTCGATTACGCGCTGGAGCTGGCCCGTTCGTCGCGCACCGCCGAATCTGCCATAGTTCTCTCGTAGGCAAACGACACTCGCGGCCGGAGAACAGATAGTGAGCAGCGCGACGAAAGAACGGATGGCGGGCAGCGGGGCCCTGCGTCAACCCGACGAGATCGAATCGATGTTCGATCAGATCGTCGGTCGCTATGACTTGATGAATCGGCTGATGAGCGTCGGCATGGACATCCGCTGGCGCCGGGAAGCGGCCCGGGCGGCGATCGGCGACGGCGCGGCCCGCGTGCTCGATCTGGCGACCGGCACCGGCGATTTGGCGCTGGAACTGGCGCATCAGGGCGTACCGCTGGTAGTTGGCGCCGATTTCTCCCGCGAAATGCTGCACGCCGCCAGCCGGAAACGCGCGGAGCAGCGGGAACCGCGCATCCAGCTTGCGCGCGGCGACGCGATGCACCTTCCCTTCGCCGACGGCAGCTTCGACGCCGTGACGGTCGCCTTTGGCCTGCGCAATATGCCCGATTATGCCGGAGCGATCGGCGAGATGACACGGGTCCTGGCACCCGGCGGGCGTCTCGTCATTCTGGAGATGACGCCAATCCAGCGCCCGCTGCTCAGCCGGGCGGTTAGCCTCTATTGCGACCGCTTTATTCCATTTGTCGGCGGGCTGATCAGCGGCGACGGCGATGCCTATGGCTACCTGCCACGCTCGGTCAACGCCTTCCCACCGGCGGGAGAACTCGCCATCATGATGCGTCGCGCCGGCCTCCACTTCGTCCGCTTCAAGCTACTCAACCTCGGCACGGTGGCGCTGCATCGCGGGGTGAAGTAAGCGCCCTCCTAGATCAAATGAAACCGCTCCTGGCGTCCATCGAGGAAGTAGGCCGTGCCGCCTGAGAGCGCGGCGTCTTCCTCGAGGGCGAAGACGACTTCCTGGCCGCCCCATTCGGGAACACCGGCACGGACGTTGAATTCGATCGAGTAGCAGGTGTCGTCGTAGACCTGGTAATCGCCGCGACCGGGCACGCCTTCCTGATGATCCCAGAGGCCGATCACCGGTCCGGCTGCGTGGCCATGGAAGCCAACCGCATGGGTATACAGGCTCGGCTTGATTCCTTCGGAGGTCGCCTGATCGAGGATGGCATGCAGCACGTCATTGCCGGAGCGGCCGAGTTTCATCTGCTCGAGATGTATATCCTGGAAACGGTTGCCGGCTGCGAGTCCGGCCTTGAGGCCGTCCGGGGTGTCGGTTTCGCCCGGCTTGAGGACGTAGGCAAGCTGCTGCTGATCGGTCGCCAGGCCGAGATAGATGAAGCCGACGTCGCAGTGCAACATGTCACCCGGCAGGATCGTGGTACGCGAGGTACCGTGCATCCCCGGCATACTCGGTAGTTCGCCGTGCGCCTGGATATCGATCGTCGGCGGAAACCAGGCAGCCAGACCGGCATCCTGCATCGTCTGGCGCATCCACCAGACAACATCGTCGGTCGTCGTGATGCCCGGCTGGATGACGTTCCGCGAGAACGCCTCGGCGATGATCTGGTGCCCGAGTGCCACGATGCTCGGATAGACGGCTAGCTCCGGCGTGCTCCGGCGCTCCAGCCAGCCGACCGCCAGCCGTTCCGCCGACGTTGTGCGATCCATCAGCGATTCACCGAGCGCGGATGCCAGCCACCGATATTCGTTGTGCGATAAGCCGTCGCCGAAGGCGAACTCCTCGCCGACGTTGATGCCGATGCTGCGCGGATTCCGCTCGCGAATGACCCGCGCCAGTGCCGATTCCTGCTCTTCCTGTACCGGGTTCCAGGCAGCGGTGTAGAAATCGCCCAGTCCGTAGCGTCCGACGACCAGCCGCTCGACACTGCCGTCAGCCCCACGACTGAACACCAGCACCATGCGCCGCCGGGCCGACATCACCGGCTGCGGCAACAGCGTGAGAATGACCGGATCTTCGTTATATTCGCGACAGGCGACGATCCACATGTCGATTCCTTCGCGTTCCATCAGCTCCGGAATCACCGCATCGAGGCGCTGTCGCAGCCAGCTGTTGCGCACGTCCATCTGCGCACGCAGCGGCAGAATTTGCTCCTTCAAGCGCTGGGCAAAGTCGTTCGGGCTCGTCGTCATCACGATCTCCTCTTCTTACTTCGCGAGCGCGCTGAGCGCCTCTTCCAGCGTGTCGAGATAGCGTTCCATCGTGCCGAAGGCGGCATCGTACGGTGCCGAGGTGCGCAGATCGACGCCGGCATCGACGAGCAGATCGAGCGGATCTTTGGATGAGCCGGATGAGAGGAAGGTCAGGTAGCGATCGCGTGCGTCGGTATCACCGGAGAGCACCGCCGAGGCGAGCGCCATGGCCGCGATCAGACCGGTCGCGTACTGGTAGACGTAGTAGGCACGGTAGAAGTGGGGGATGCGGCTCCATTCGACCGACACCTGCTCGTCGACCACCAGATCCGGACCGTAATACTCGCCGACGAGCCGGGCGTACTCGCTCGTCAGGCGCTCGGGGGTCGATCCCTCGCCGCCTTCGACGATCTGATGAATCAGCAGTTCGAACTCGGCGAACATCGTCTGGCGGAAAATCGTGGTGCGGATCGTCTCCAGCGCGTCGTTGATCAGGTAGGCGCGTTCACGCGGATCGTCGGACTTCTTGAGCAGGTCGGCGGTGAGCAACTGTTCGTTGAAGGTCGAGGCGACCTCGGCCACGAAGATCGTGTAGTTGTACGTTGGGTGCGGCTGCGTGCTCGATGAAAAGTAGGAGTGCATGGCGTGGCCGTACTCGTGCGCCACGGTGAAGACATCGTTCAGCGACCCATTCCAGTTGAGCAGCACGAACGGATGCGCGCCGTAGACGCCGAGGCTGTAGGCGCCGGAGCGCTTGCCAGGCGTCTCGTGCACGTCCGCCCACCGACCGCGCAGCCCTTGACCGAGCGGCGTCCGGTATTTGTCGCCGAGCGGAGCAAGCGCCTCCTCGACCAGCGAACGCCCCTCTTCGAAGGTGTAATTTCGTTCCGGCATCTCAACGAGCGGAACGTACAGATCGTAGCTGTGGAGATCGTCGATACCGAGCACCTTCTTGCGCAGCGCGACATAACGATGCAGCAATGGCAGGTATCGATGCATCGTCTCGATCAGGTTGGTATAGACCTCGGTCGGGATCGATTCAGGATCGAGCGCCGCATTCAGTGCCGAGGGATAACGCCGGGTGCGAGCATAGAAGGCATCGCGTTGCACGGTGCCGTTGAGGAGCGCGCCGAGCGAATTGCGATGCGCCTGATACGGCCGGTGAATCGCCTCGTAGGCATCCTTGCGTACGCGCCGGTCGTGCGATTCGAGGAAGCGGAAGTAGCGGCCTTTGGTCACCTCGACCTCGTTCCCGCTGGCGTCCTTGATCGTGCCGTACTGAAAATCGGCGTTATCAAGAAACGTAAAGACGTTACTAGTCGTCTGCGCCATCTCGCCGGTATCAGCCAGCACCTCTTCGACCTCGGCCGTGCGAATGTGTGGACGCTCGCGAATCGTGCGCTCGATCGAGCGACGAAAGACCTCGAGGCCTGGTTCAGCGTCAACGAAGGCGAGCAACTGCTCGTCCGAAATGCTGAGCATTTCCGGCGCAATCCAAGAGGCGGCCCGGCCGAAGGCGACCGCCAGGTTCATCGCCTGCTCGTAGCGCTGGATCGCGCCCGAATCGCGCGTATCTTCGTCGCGGCTGAGCATGGCGAAAGCGAAGAGACGATCGAGTCGTTCGTCGATCTGATCGGTCGTCGTGAGCGCCTTGAGCAGGGCGGAAGCACTTTCGGCCAGCGTGCCACGCAACGCTTCGAGCGCCGGCAGTTCACCCTGCAGCGCCTCACGCTCGGCGTTCCAGGCATCGATGTTCGGAAAGAGGGTCGCGAGATTCCAGCGTTCGCCCTCGGGCAGTTCGGTCCGTCTGATTTGATCCATAACCGGCATGCTCCTTTGCGTGCAACAACGCGTCCGTGCGCGGGTCGAGTCGCGAAGAGAGCAACGACGGCGACCCACGGTTCACATAGAGTGGTCACTCTACCAGATTCGGGGAAATTGTAGATTATTGAAGGTCCGGCTGCGCCGCTCGGCGCACGCTCGTCCAGAGCGGAAGAGCACGC
>CALAGB010000543.1 GCA_937891245.1 uncultured Thermomicrobiales bacterium
CCGCCGCTCTCGCGATCCCGCGAAACTTCAACGTGTTAGAACAATCGATCATAGCTCGCACCAAATGTCGCCGGCGGCAGGAAGATATTCGCCGCTTCAAACTTCTCGACGAACTTCGGCCGGATACCGGTCGGCTTCATGCGTCCAACGATCTTGCCGTTTTCGACCCCGGTCTGCTCGAAGACGAAAACGTCCTGTAAGACGATGACGTCGCCTTCCATTCCCTGGACTTCTGTCACGGCAATGACTCGACGCGAGCCATCTTTCAAACGCGCCTGTTGGATAATCAGATCAACCGCCGCGGATATCTGCTCGCGGATCGCTCGCATCGGAAGCTCAACGCCCGACATCAAGCACATCGTTTCGAGACGGGCCAGCGCGTCGCGCGGGGTGTTGGCGTGCGCGGTCGTCATCGACCCATCGTGGCCGGTGTTCATCGCCTGCAACATGTCGAGCGCTTCACCAGAACGACACTCACCAACGACGATTCGGTCGGGGCGCATACGAAGAGAGTTGACCACCAGATCACGGATCGTGATCTCGCCGCGGCCTTCAATGTTCGCCGGACGCGATTCGAGCGTTACCACATGGTCCTGCCGCAACTGGAGTTCGGCGGCGTTCTCAATAGTGATAATCCGCTCATCATCCGGGATGAACGACGACAGCACATTGAGCGTCGTCGTCTTACCGGAACCGGTGCCCCCCGAAACAACGACATTCAGGCGCGCTTCGACGCACGCCTTCAAGAAGGTCACCATTTCACGGCTCACCGTGCCGAAACGGATTAGATCTTCGGATGTCAGCGGGTCACGAGCGAATTTACGAATCGTCAGCGTCGGTCCAACGAGTGAAATTGGCGGGATCACCGCGTTGATACGGGAGCCGTCAGGCAAACGTGCATCGACCATCGGTGAACTCTCGTCGATGCGCCGGCCAAGCGGTGACACGATGCGATCGATGACGCGCATCACGTGATCATCATCCTGGAACGTGGCGTCTGAGAGAACGAGTTTGCCGCTACGCTCGACGTAAACCTGTCGTGGGCCGTTTACCATGATTTCTGATACGGAGTCATCCTTCAGGAGCGGTTCGATCGGGCCGTACCCGAGGATCTCTGCCGAGATCGCCTCGTAGAGGCGCAATCGCTCGACACGAGTGAGGACGATGTTTTCGGCCTCCAGGACCGACTGAAATGTTTCCTCAACCGTGCGTCGAACTTCCTCATGGTTGGCGAGATCCATGCGGGGATCGAGCTCGGAGATGAGTCGATTTTGAACACGACTCTTCAGTTCATTGAACGAATCCGCTCGCGGGGCCACATTTCCCGGCGCAGCGATCGTCGGTCGCCGGAGCGCCCCGAGATCGGACGTACCGCCACGTGGAGGCGTCGCAACTCCACCGTCTGCGGCACCGAGTCGCGTCGTCGTTCGTGCGGGCGGCGCGGCCGGGGCATCCGGCGATGTTCCCTCATCGGGCGTCGTACCCAGACGCTTTAGTAAAGACATAGCTGGCGGCCTCCACATCCTGCCGGCGACCGGAGTCCGTCGGGTTCGACGGCGCTAGGACAGCAACATGTCGGTTCGGTGCAACGCGGCTCAACCATGGCCGAGGGCCGTTCGGAGGCGCAGCACCAGATTATTTGTCCGTTGACCGTTCTTGGAAATGACTTCGCTCTCATCCAAGTGCTCTTGCACCAGGCTCGACGTGAGCCGATTGATCTCCATGCTGAAGCGTGAATCAGGCTGGCTGCTGGAAATCGGCGAACCTTCGTTCACGCTTCGCAGCACGACCGCCGGCTCATCCGGCACGCGATACTCGATGTCGCGCTTGAGGTTCTCGGCAATATCCCCGACGGGAATTCCAGAATAGTTGTTGAATCGATTGAGTACGAGCGTGATCTTGTCCTCGGGGTATCCGAGGAGTTCGGCGATCTCGAGGAACTGGCGCGTGTCTTTGATTGCGGTCATTTCCATCGTCAAGACAAGCAAGAGTTTGTCTGACTGATCCATCAACGCTAGCATCATGTCATCAAAACCGGGGCGGGTGTCGACGACGATGTAATCAACGGACTTCGAGAGGACCGAGACGGCCGCGCGCAACAGCTCGACCGAAACCGTTTCCGATTCTTGGGGCGTTGCCGGCGCGAGGAGGAGACGGATCC
>CALAGB010000544.1 GCA_937891245.1 uncultured Thermomicrobiales bacterium
TGACGCGGCTCCGTGCACTGCTGGCCCAGCAAGTTCCAGGCATCTCAGCGGAGGTGGTTCGTACGGATCGAGATGGCACGTGCCGGCTTGATACCGACGTGGCGGCTTCGGATATTCAGCAGTTTGTCGGTCTGTGCCAATCGAGCACGGAAACCTCACCAGAAAAGGCGAAGCAGTATTTGCAGCGAGCGGTCGAGCTTTATCAGGGCGATCTTCTGTCTGGACGCGGGACCCGATTCTATGAGTGGGTTGACGAGCGTGACGACGGCGGGCTGTCCCTCCGAGAGCGCTACCGGGAATCGTTCTATCAAGCCTCGAAACGGCTAGCTGACCTCCACTTCGAAGATGGTCGCCCCGATCTGGCCGTGCCGCTGCTCAAGAACGTGCTGAGATTCGAGCCCACTTTAGAAGACCTCGTGCGGCAACTCTACCAATGCTACGGGGAGCTTCACGACCTCCGGTCACTCATCCAAGAGGATCGGAATCTACGACAAACACTTCGTCAGGTCTATTACGATCCCAGCGACCCTGAGGACGAACCCGGTTACTACGAGCCTGAGCCTGAGACGGTTGAACTGTTCAACCAGATCCGAGCAGAGTTGGACGCCGACATTGCGATCGGTGGAATTCGCGGCAAATGACTGTCGCGCTAGCGCAAATTTACGTCGCCTGAAGTGATGCCTCTATGTACCGTCTTTTTCATAAACTGCTGCAACGCGATTCCAATCCACACGCTGCACAGCTCGGTTTCTCACATCCTGATCATCGCTTCACTCTACGGCCTGGGACTGCATTAGCCTCTCATCGGACTTCTCAAGTCGAAGGCGTCGTTCCACGGAGGTTCGATCCCAAGTGGGAAAAGTGGGTGCATTGGGGACGGGCAGCAGCGTGCGACTTCTGTGAGGCAAAGGCGCAGTGCACCACCAGTTCACAACGACGTCGGTTGCGCCGTTCAATTCATTCCGGGTATCTCGAGCGAGTCCAACGCTTTCACGACACACCCATGTTCAAGAAGGTATTGCGCAAGCGCAGAACCTGGGCCGAAGGATAGTTTCCGAGGCAAATCAGTGGCATGGGCTACACTGCTACCACGTCGGTAGGCTGACCGTCGTTAACGCCTAGGCACTACTGTTCGCGAGCGGTCAGAACCTCAGACGCGGGCTACCAACGACCGATCGGGAATGATGAGATTTTCCTAGAATAGTGTTGGGATGGCCCGGACTATTGGAGTCGCCCGGACGACGCTCAGGACTTGGGGCGGGCGCATGAGTGCAAGTCCATTTATGGTCAGATGAGAGAATGCATCGTTGAAGATGAAGCCTATTTCATCGTGCACGGAGGCTCATGAGATGCTCGACGATACGAACTATCTCTTCGTCAACCAAAACTTTTAGCACACCCCAGAGGACGCGCCTACGGTCGGATCGGAATCCACCAGCGCGGCTGCTCGGCCGCGACGAAACGACCGACGTGATACTCGAACGTTGCGTCCTCCTGCGCCAATTTGTCCGCATCAATCGCCTGCTGGATGACCGCAACTGCCTCACGTTGCAACTGCTCCTCATCGACCTGGCCAAGCGGCTCGGTCAGCAGGGAGTAGAGGAAGGCAAAGACCGAAATCTGCCCTTCTGGATCCTGTATCAGATAGGACGCGATCTTGGCGAGCACGATCGGCGTGTACTCGAACCCCGGCATGCGCTGATAGATGTTGAACCCACGGTGCTCGGCAACGTGACGGTGCGTTGGTAGCATATCCGACTTCCTTTCCTGACGGCATGACTACGCGAATTGACTCGTTGGCCTCGTTCAGCGGTGGCATCGGAGGCGCGGAGTTCCTGGACCGCTGTGTAGTGTTGCGACATCATCCTCGTCACGCGTACCAATTGGGCTCGTCTTCGTAACCAGTGAACGCGTCGGTCAGGATGGATTCCCCGTCCGTCTCCAGTTGCACCAGGTGTGCAACGATCGCATCGACCATCGGCGGTGGCCCGGCCACGTAGAACTTTCGCTCCGGTGCCGTCGAGCGCACTAGCCGCGAGAGTTCCGCGCACGTGAGCCGGCCCATTGTCTCCGTCGTCTGGTAGTGAACCGAGAGCCACCGGTGTTCCGCGACCCATTGGTCAAGCTCCGCCCGAAACGGAAAATCGGGCCGTCGGTTCTGATAGATGAGATGCACGGGGAGACATGAACTCGTGTCGACCAGTGATTTGAGCATGCTGCGAAATGGCGTGATGCCGACCCCGCCAGCGATGAAGACGGCGGGCCTAGATGGGTCCAGCAGAAATCCGTTGCTGCCGTACTGCGTGATGAGCATGGTCTCGCTCGGCTCCGCCTCGGCTAGGCGCAGTTTGAACGGAGTCATGCCACGTTTGAAGGTGATGCGCAGGTCAGGTTCTGTGGGAGACGAGGCGAACGAGTAGGTCCGTCCCACGGGAAACTCTGGCGTCGGAAAACGGATGTCCATCCAGTCGCCCGGAGAATAGACAACCTCTGGGTGACGCGCGAAGAGGAGCGACAGGCAGTCAGCCGACTCCGTTCGTCGCTCGATAATCCGCAACTCGAAATTGAGATCGCTCACCGTTGACCTTTCCGTAGCAATTGATGTTCGTGTCTCCGCGACCTGGTGCTTGTTCAAGTCATGCCGCCGCCTTGCTCCGGTCGCGAAGCCCGATCAAGCGGGCAGAGTTTCCGATGACTGGGATCGACGAGAGTTCATGCAACAATGCCCCTGTTACCGGTGACAGAATCCCGGGGATGGCGAGGCCCACGGCGATGGCCAGCACGCCCAGCGAAAATGCCAGGTTCTGGCGAATCGCGCGCATCGCCTGTCGCGAGAGCCGCAACAGATGGGGCAGTTTGGCGAGGTCATCCGACAGTAGGGCAATCTCCGTCGTCTCGATGGCGACGTCGGTTCCGGCCAGTCCCATGGCCACACCGACATCGGCCGTCGCCAGCGCTGGGCCGTCATTCACCCCATCGCCCACAAAGGCGACGCAATGCCCGGCCGCCTGGAGCTCCTGGACAATCGCTAGCTTCTCCTGGGGCAGCACCTCGGCACGCACATCCTGAATACCGACGTCACGCGCGATCCGTTCGGCCGTACGCGTGTTGTCACCGGTGACCAGGACGACGCGCAAGCCCAATTGCTGGAGATTGGCCACGACCTGCTTGGCTGCCGGACGCAAGCCGTCCTCCAACACCAGCAATCCTGCCGCCTGGCCATCGACCGCCAGCGCAACCACGGTTCGTCCCTGAGCGACGCATTCCGCGACGCGTATATCGAACGTGTTGGAGAGCGCGACGCCCTGCTCGGCCAGGAGGTGCGGCCTGCCCACCATCAGCGAGCGGCCTACCGCCTGTGCCGATACGCCGAGGCCGGGCAGGACCTCGAACTGGTCGGGGTCCATGATCAACTGGTGATCCGCGCTCATCGCTGCCTGCACAATCGCACGACCGACGGGGTGCTCGCTGAACTTTTCCGCCACGGCGGCGAGTTGCACGATCTCCGGGACGGCCATGCCATTGAGCGCGATGACGTCGACGAGCTGCGGCATCCCGAAGGTGAGCGTTCCCGTCTTGTCGAACGCGATCGTGTCGACGGTCGAGAGCGCCTCGATGGTCGCCCCCTTCTTGACCAGGCTGCCGCGTAGCGCCA
>CALAGB010000545.1 GCA_937891245.1 uncultured Thermomicrobiales bacterium
CCGCCGCGACACGGAAGAGATGACGCACCGCATCGTCGCCGGAGCTCCGCACGACATGTGGCGCGAGCGCGTCGGGCATCAGGCCGGCGCACTCGGCCAGGAGTTCCAGCAGTTGCTCGGTGGGATCGGTCTGTGACGCGACCCCGTAGATCTCGGTCCGATTGCAAGTGACGATGGCGATTGATTCACGGCAGGTCGCGGCGATGCGACGCTGCAATTCGGCCTGCCCAGCGCTATCCAGCGCCAGCCGCTCCCTGAGCGCGATGGGCGCCGTCGCGTGGGTCACGCTGAGCAGGAAGATGTCAGTCATCTGCGATTGCCCGCATTGCTTCGTTTGCGGCTGCGGCCGTCTTGTCGAGGTCGGCGTCGGTATGGGCGAGGGAGACGAAGGCGGATTCGAATTGCGAAGGCGCCAGGTAGACGCCACGCTGCCGCATCTCGCTGTGGTAGCGGGCGTAGCGTTCCGTATCGGCGGCGGTAGCCGAGGCGTAGTCGGTGACCGGTTCGTCGACGAAGAAGCCGGTCAGCATCGAGCCGACGCGATTGACGGTGAGCGGCAGGCCGGCGGCCGAGGCGGCGGCCTCCATGCCCGATTGCAGCTGCGCACCGCGGGCGTCGAGCGTTTCGTAGGCGGTGTCGTCGCGCAGCAGTTCGAGCGTGGCGAGGCCGGCTTGCATGGCGAGCGGATTGCCGGCCAGCGTGCCTGCCTGGTAGACCGGGCCGAGCGGCGCCAGTCGTTCCATCAGGTTGCGTCGCCCGCCGAAGGCGCCAACCGGCAGGCCGCCGCCGATGATCTTGCCCAGGCAGGTCAGATCGGGCGTCACGCCGTACAGTTCCTGCGCACCGCCCGGTGCGACGCGGAAACCGGTGATGACTTCGTCAAAAATAAGCAGCGTACCGTACTGCTGCGTGATCTCGCGTAGCCCGTGCAGGAAGCCCTCGGCCGGCGGGATGACGCCCATATTGCCGGCGACCGGCTCGACAATGACCGCCGCGATCTCTTCGCCGATCGATTCGAAGGCGGATCGCACCGACTCAAGCGAGTTGTAGGGGAGGCTGACCGTCTCGGAGGCGGTGGCGGACGTTACCCCAGGGCTGCCCGGAATACCGAGCGTCAGGACGCCGGAGCCGGCTGATACGAGCAGGGAATCGGCGTGGCCGTGATAACAGCCGGTGAATTTGACGATCCGGTTGCGGCCGGTGGCGCCGCGTGCCAGCCGGATAGCGCTCATCGTCGCTTCGGTGCCGGAGTTGACGAAGCGGACCAGGTCGATCGACGGCACCATCTCGACAACCAGTTTTGCTAATTCAGTCTCGGCTTCGGTCGGCGCGCCGTAGCTCGTGCCATCTTCGATCGCTACGCGCAGACGGGCCACGACCGAGGGATGGGCATGACCGGCGATGAGCGGACCCCAGGAGCAGACGTAATCGACATAATCATTGCCGTCGACGTCGATGATGTGCGCACCGGCGCCGCGTGCGATGAAGGGTGGTGTGCCGCCAACGGCGCGGTAGGCGCGCACCGGACTATCGACACCTCCGGGCAGCACCGCTTGCGCCGCCTGCCAGGCTTGCTCGGAACGGGTCATGCTCATGCTCGTGCCATCTCCCTCGTACGGTTCGTTCAGGCCGGGCCGACGGATTGCGCGGTGACGCCGGATTCGGCCTGCAACCAGCGCGCGACATCCTTGGCGTGGTAGGTGATGATCAGGTCGGCCCCGGCCCGTTTGATGGCGGTCATACTCTCCATCACAACGCGTTGCTCATCGATCCAGCCGTTGAGCGCGGCCGCTTTGACCATGGCGTATTCGCCGCTGACGTTGTAGGCCGCGATCGGCACGTCGAAGCGCTCGCGCGCTCCGGCGATGACGTCGAGATAGGCGAGGGCCGGTTTGACCATGATCGCGTCAGCGCCTTCGTCGAGATCGGCCTGAATTTCGAGATATGCTTCGCGCTTGTTGGCGGGATCCATCTGATGCGAGCGACGATCGCCGAAGGCGGGCGTCGAGTCGGCCGCGTCGCGGAAGGGGCCATAGAAGCCGGAGGCGTACTTGGCGGCATACGACAGGATCGGCGTCTGGGCGAACCCGGCCGTGTCGAGCGCGTGGCGCATCGCCGCGACGCGTCCGTCCATCATGTCCGAGGGCGCCACGATATCGGCTCCAGCCGCCGCGTGCGAGACGGCCGTGCGCGCCAGCAGATCGAGCGTCGGATCGTTATCGACCTCTTCGCCGTTCAGGATGCCGCAATGGCCGTGGCTGGTGTATTCGCAGTTGCAAACGTCGGTGATGACGACTAGTTCGCGATCGATCGCCTTGATGGCGCGGATCGCCTCCTGGACGATGCCATGCTCGTCGTACGCGCCACTCGCCAGTTCGTCTTTCGTCTCGGGCAGTCCAAACAGCAGCACCGAACCGATGCCGAGTCGCCGCAACTCCTCGATCTCGAACGGCAGCTGATCGATGCTCAGCTGAAAGACGCCCGGCATCGACGGCACCTCGTTATGGACACCGCCTCCGAAGGTGATGAAAAGCGGGTAGATCAGCTCGTCAACCGATAAACGCGTCTCGCGTACAAGCCGGCGCATCCCTTCGGTGCGGCGCAGGCGGCGAAAGCGGCGGAACGAGATCTCGGATGCGATCACGATGGGCTCCCTTCGAGAGCGGCCACGACGGCGGCGATCAGGCCGGGGATCGTGTGCTCACTGGCGACGACATCGACACGGAAACCGGCAGCCCGCGCCGCCTCGGCGGTTAGCGGACTGATACAGGCGACCATCGCCCGGTGCAATGGGGCGAGTTGGCCGTGCAGCATCATCGCCAGGTTGCGGGCGGTCGATGAGCTGGTGAGGGTAACGATGTCGATCTCGCCCACCTGCACACGGGACAGCAGCTGTGGCGCAGGCGTGCCGGGAATCGTGCGGTAGACCGGCACGACATCGACCTCGGCTCCCGCCGCGCGCAGGCCATCGGGCAGGAGATCGCGCGCCTTTTCCGCACGAGGCAGCAGAACACGACCCTCCCCGGCGCCCTGTTCGAGCAGTCCGGCGAGTAGTTCCTCGGCAATGAAGCGCTCCGGCACGAAATCGGCCCGTAATCCGCACTGGTGCAGGCTGGCGGCGGTCGCGGTTCCGACGGCGGCGATCTGCGCGCCCCCGAAGGCACGAGCATCCTTGCCCGTCACGTCCAGACGCGTGAAGAACGCCTCGACCGCGTTGACGCTGGTGAAAATAACCCAGCGGTAGTCGCTTAATCGCTCGATGGCGGCATCAAGTTCGTCGTACGACTCGGGTTGCGCGATGGCGATCGCCGGAAGTTCGACCGGCTCGGCTCCGAGCGTGCGGAGCCGCCGGCTCATGACGGCCGCCTGGTCGGTGGCGCGGGTTACGAGCACCCGCTTACCGAGTAAGGGTAGGCGCTCGAACCAGGCGAACGTTGCGCGCTGGCGTACCGCTTCACCGGCGATCAGCACGCCACCGGCCGGCAGGGTGCTGCTCCGGCTCAGTTCGCCGAGTATCGACTCGTGTGTCATCTGCATCGGCTCTCCGGCTCGCTGGATGAGTACGCAGGGCGTTGTATCGCTCCAGCCGGAGCGGATGAGGCGCCTGGCCGCTTCATTGGCCCGTTCGATCCGCCCGACCGGTGCGATCGCGGTGCCGGTCTGGGATGTGCCATGGGCAGCCGAGGCTTGTTCGCCGACCAGGGTGACGGTGCCGCGCCCGAGTTCGAGCGGAACACCGGCATACGCGGCGGCCGTCAGACCGAGCGACGGCTCGGGGATGATCTCGAAATCGAGTCCATCGCGCGCCAGCGTGCGCGCTTCGTTGAGCGCGACGGCGTCGATCTGCGGGCTTTCGGGATAGAGACGGACGACGGTGCCGCCGCCATTGACCTCCTCGCGCACATCGGACCAGGTGCGTTCGCCCGGCAGAAATGGGTTGCTGAGCGGCAGTGCGACGCGTTTGGCTCCCGGTGCGATGAGGCTCGTCACGGCCCTGGGCGTCGTGTCTGGGAGGAGCGCCATCGTCGCTTCGCTGAGGAGGTTGACTGTGCGCACCGGCAGAAGTTCCGGGTTACCGGTACCGAACGAGCAGAGGACGAGGCGCCCGGTCATGATGCCAATCTACTCAATCTCAGCGCGAGTTCGTCGCGCAGGCTCTCGGCAAGCTGCCGGGCAATCGTGTCTGCTTCGTCGAGCCCTCCACTGGCGGACTGGAAGCAGGCGACGGTCATTGCCTCATCGGCCAACATGGCGTGTAGGGTGAGCGTGTCGCCCTCGATGACCGCGTGAGCGCCGATTGGTGACTGGCAGCCGCCGCCCACGGCGCGCAAGAAGGCGCGTTCCGCCCCGACCGCGATCGTGACCGGTCGGTCGGCGACGTGCGCCAGGAGCGCCAGCGTCGCGCGGTCATCCGCCCGGCATTCGATACCGAGCGCACCCTGACCCGGCGAGGGCACGAATGCCTCGACCGGCAGGTACTCGCTGATGCGCTCCTGCCAGCCCATCCGCAGCAGACCAGCCGCGGCGATGATGGCGGCATCGACCTCGCCCTCCGCCAGCTTGCGCAGGCGCGTATCGACGTTGCCGCGCAGTTCAACCGCTTGCAGATCGGGCCGCAGTTGGCGTAACTCCATCACGCGGCGCCGTGAACTGGTACCGACCCGTGCCCCGGTCGGCAGTTCGGTGAGCCGCTTTCCCTCCATATTAAGGAACACATCACGCGGATCGGCGCGATTGAGGATGGCGCCGAGCGTCAAACCGGCCGGCAGTTCGGAGGTCAAATCCTTGGCGCTATGTACGGCGAGATCGATCGTGCCGTCCAGCAGCGCCGCTTCGAGCTCCTTGGCGAAGACTCCCTGCCCGCCGAGAATGGCGAGCGGCGTTTGCTTATCGACATCACCGGCCGTGCTCCTCACGACCGTTTCGATCTGCACGGTGGGGATCGCCGCGCTCAGGGCAGCGTTGAAAATCCGCGTCTGCTCCAGCGCCAGGGCGCTGCCGCGCGTACCGACGCGGAGTGTGGTTAGATCAGGCGTCACGTTCGCATCTCTGCTTCATACGGGACCGCTCGGGCGCATCGTGACACGGGCTCGGTCGCTGCGGGGGAGAGAATCGGGAATCGACCATTCAGCCTCGTTCATGAGATGGCGTCGGAGCGGTGAAAATCAAGCGTCTCGCGAGAAATCTGCACAAAACCGTCTAAATCTGTGCAAATCTTACTACATCCCGAATTGTACGCCGCTCTCCAAAGGGGTGTCAAGCGGGGAAAACTCCGTGGATATCGGGTCGGGGAAGTCCGGTGTCACGCCCTCGTTTGCGCATCCCGCCAACGATTGACAGAGATGCACAGGGTTGATAGAATTAACGCTTGTGGGCGCATGCGCCCACGGCTTGTCTTTGCTGACTTCAGGAGGGACTCTCGGTGTACGCGGTCGTTCAAACAGGTGGAAAACAGTATCGGGTCGCGGTCGGCGATCGCATCGACGTAGAGCGGCTTGACGCTGAGCCGGGCACCGAGGTCACGCTTGATCGTGTCTTGATGGTCGAGCAAGACGGCGATGTCAAGATCGGTACGCCGGTGGTTGACGGAGCGAAGGTTATTGCCAGCGTCGATGCCCAGAAGCGGGGCAAGAAGCTGATTGTCTTCAAGATGCGACCGAAGAAGCGCTACCGTCGCAAGACCGGGCATCGTCAGAGTCTTACCCAGTTGACGATTACGAATATCGTTGCCTGAGCCCGGCGGCAGGCCGACGCGATGATGAAGATGGAGGAGCGGAATGGCTCATAAAAAGGGTGTCGGCAGTTCGCGTAACGGCCGAGACAGCAATGCCAAGCGACGTGGCGTGAAGCGCTATGATGGAAACATCGTTACCGCGGGCTCGATCCTGGTGCGTCAGTGCGGCACGAAGTTCTACCCCGGCGAAAACGTCGGGATGGGCCGCGATTTCACGCTCTTCTCGAAGATCGATGGCGCCGTCAAGTTCGAGGCCGTGCGTCGTGACAAGAAGCAAGTCAGTGTCTATGCGGTGGAAAGCACGCCGCAGTCAGTTGCTTGAGGTCAAAGAATGAAACAGGGAATTCACCCGAAATACGAAGAGAGCACGGTCGTTTGCGCCTGTGGCAATAGCTGGGTTACTCGTTCGACCAAGCCGCAGTTGCGTGTCGATCTCTGCCCGAAGTGCCACCCGTATTACACCGGTGAGCAGCGCATTGTCGACAGCGCCGGTCAGGTTGAGCGCTTCATGCGACGTATGGAAGCGGCGCAGGAAGCTCCGAGGCGCAAGAAGGCCGAGCGTCGCCAGAAACGGCTGGAACGGCTCAGTCAGGTTCAGCGCAACGAGGAGCAGCTGACGGTGGCCGACGCTGGTGAGAATGACGCGAAAGTAGCGGAGTCGACCAACTAGCCCGTCACCAAATTGAGTGAACTGACAGCAGCGTGGCGAAATCGCCGCGCTGCTTTCTCATACCCGGTCGACGCAGAATCATCCACTCTTCACGTATGTGCGTTAATAGAGGTAAGAGAGACTCGCGGCCGACGCGGGATCGGTGACCGCCCGATGAGGAAGCGGGCCGAACGTCTCGAACGGGAGGAGCGAACGATCATGTCTGGACCAATGTCTGTGCAACCGCGTCCGAATGCTCCGGCGGAAGATGCGTTGGATCAGGCGGGGTTTTCCAGGGAGGAGATAAGTCGACTTCGCCGCCTCCGTGACATGTACCCCTACATTGAGTATGTAGATTCGCGCAACCAGTGGCACCGGCTACGTTTCGTGAAGTGGTTGTACACGCAGGGGCAGATTCCGAAGTAACCGGCGAACGTGTGCATGAACCTGGGGGCGGCCATTCCGCCCCCTTTTGATTGTGTGCCACGGTGCATCGGGCCAGCCGGCACATTTGCAACAGACCATCCGGCACGTATACTCAGCGATTGAGAAGGTCTGGTGGCCGGCGGCCCACAGGCACGCGCTTGATCACACGCACCAACGATTATTGACGATTGAAAGGAACACTCCTCGATGACCTATATCATCGCCGAACCTTGCATCGGACTGAAAGATGGGTCCTGCGTCGAGGTCTGCCCGGTCGATTGCATCCATACCGATGACGACGCCGACCAGTATTTCATCGATCCCGATGAGTGCATTGACTGCGGCGTCTGCGCCGAAGTCTGCCCGGTTGAGGCGATCTTCTTCGAGGATGATCTACCGGAACAGTGGGCCTCGTTCTTCAACAAGAACAAAGCGTATTTCGATAAATAACGCATGGCCGGCCGCACCGATCGACGGACGCGATCCGATTCGAACCGACCTCAACAGGGAGGCGTGATATGGCGTTCACCCTGACGCTTAACGGGGAATATCTGCGGCCGGAGATCGTTTGCGATCAGTGTGGCGCGGCCGTCGCTGCCGGTGGCTTTCACCTCTCGCGCCTCGACTACGACCACTCTCTTTCTCCCGATCAGCCGGCGCATCAGGTCTGCGGCGAAGCATGCTACGAAGCATTCGCCGACGCTCGGCCGCTCGACGAAGAATGGTTCGCCATCCCGCTCGATGCTTATCTGGCGAACCTCATCAACGCGCTCGACATCGACCCCGAGGCCGTTCTCGCACGCGAACGGGCGCTCACCGTTACCGAGCACACACGGGACGAGGCGCCGGAGTAGGCAACCGCATTCGTGCGCTTCAGGTTCGCTCGGGGTGCTGCCGAGCGTCCGTTTCCTCATCGTCGACATCCGACAGCGCTTCGCGGTTGACTGACAGATAGAGCTTCCCGTTCTCCAGGCGGGCAACCGCGCGCGCCGGAACTTCGAGATCTCGCTCGGGAGCGTCGTCCTCGCTGACGAGGACATAGTGCGGGTAGGCGACGCGAACAGTGCCGAGCCGCTGCCCGTTTTCAGCGATCACCACGGTGCCTGCCGCGCAGATTGGCTTCCGCGCGGGCTGATCGGCGTCTTCCATGATCGGACGTACCTCCGTGTTCTGTCTGCCGCTCGATCGATTTCTGCCCCGACTTGTTCATCTCCTCGTCGTAGGGACGCGATTCATCACGCCCATGTCGCCGAGCTAAGACGTTTCCATTCACGAGGCTCGTGCCACATCCACGAGGGCGCGATGAATCGCGCCGCTACAGCTTGCCCTCCGCCTTCAACTCCTTCGCCACCGCTTCGGCGGCGTCGGCGGCCGCGTCGAGCGTCTGCTGGACGTCGCGCTCGTCGTGGGCGGTCGAGATGAACCAGCGCTCGAAGTGATAGGGATGGAAGTAGACGCCGCGCTCCATCATCGCCGTGTGGAAGCGATCGAAGACATCGACGCTCGAATAGGCGAGCGCTTCGCGGTAGTTGCGGATTTTGGTCATCCCTTCCGCACCCGGCTTGGCAAAGAAGATGTGCCAAAGCGGGCCGACGTTCTGCACGATGTTTGGCAAACCCGCTTCGCGACAGGCATCGCCCAGGCCGAGCGCGACCTGCGTACCGTGGTTGTTCAGCCGGCCCCAGAGTTCGTCACGATGCTCGCGCATTTCGGTGAGCACGACGTTGGCGGCGGCGAGCGCGATCAGGTTCGCGGTGTAGGTGCCGCCGTGCATCACCTCGTTACGCTCCTCCATGCCCATTACCTCGCGCGAGCCGCCGAAGGCCGCGATCGGGTAACCAGCGCCGAGCGCCTTGGCGAAGGTGGTGATATCCGGCGAGACGCCATAGAATTCCTGCGCGCCGCCTGGTGCCACGCGGAAACCGGTGATCACCTCATCGAAGATGAGCAGCGCGCCGTACCGCTTCGTGATCTCACGCAGGAATTCGAGATAGCCCGGCTCGGGTGGGATGATGCCGGTATTCGCCTGGATTGGCTCAACCAGTACCGCCGCGATATCGTCGCCATGCTCGGCAAAGAGCGCTTCCATATTCTCGCGATCGTTGTACTGGCCGATCAGCAACGCATCGGCATAACCGGCTGGAATGCCGCTGGAGGCTGGCTGCGGCACGGGTGTGTAGCCCTTCGGGTTTTCGGCGTAGACCTCGGGATGGCTGCTCCAGAAGTGCGTGTCGGCGAAACCGTGGTAGCCACCCTCCATCTGCACGATCTTGCCGCGCCCGGTATAGGCGCGCGCCAGGCGGGCGGCTGCCATCGTCGCTTCCGTGCCGGAATTGGCGAAGCGGATGAGATCGACGCCCGGCACCATCTGCACCAGTTGTTCGCCGACCTGGTAATCGAGATCGTAGGGGAAAGTCGCAACGCTGCCGCGTTCGGTGATCGCCTTGACCACCGCCTCGGTCACCTTCTTCGGATTGTGGCCGAAGATGAGCGGGCCATAGCCGAGGCTGTAGTCGATGTACTCGTTGCCGTCGACATCCCAGAAGCGTGAGCCGTCGCCGCGTTCAAAGCACAGCTCGAGGCCCTTCTTGAGCCGTGCGTAGGAACTTTCACCACCGGCAATCGACTGTGCGATCCGATCGAACATCGCCCGACTCTTGTCGAGAGACAGCGGTCGCTCCTGTGCCATCTTCGCCCCCATTCAGTATGAGACGTGATTCGATACGACGATTGTAGACCAATTGAGTCCGGCGTGGACGGGAACGTTTGGGCATTGCGGTATGTTCTATGCTGTAGTTCAACGTGCCTTTCCCTGACGAATACGCACCGCTCCCAATGCTGGAGGTAATTGATGACCGATCGTGGACGCTTCGCCGGTACCGTGCGTGCCCCGGATTTTCCGGACGGACGCGACTGGTACAACACCGAGCGGCCGCTGACGCTGGCCGATTTGCGCGGCAAGATCGCGATCCTCGATTTTTGGACGCATGGCTGAATTAACTGCATGCAATTGCTTCCGCAGTTAGCGGAAGTCGAAAAGCACTTTCCGAACGAACTCGTTATCGTCGGCGTGCACTCGCCGAAGTTCCTGGCCGAACGCGAGAGCCGGAGTGTGCGCGGCGCCGTATTGCGCAACGAGATCGAGCATCCGGTGGTAAACGACGCGGATATGACGATCTGGTCGAGCTACGCCGTGCGCGCCTGGCCGACACTGATGTTTCTCGATCCGCGTGGGCGGGTCATCGGCAAACACGAGGGCGAAGCGCCGGCCGACGCCCTGATCGACACGGTCGCCGGGTTGGTCGAACGCGCCGATGCTGAAGGATTGCTCGACCGGACGCCAATCTCCGTCCTGCGTCCCCTGCCACGGCCCGACACGCCGCTCGCCTTCCCCGGCAAGATCCTGACGGACGAGGCGGGTGGGCGGCTCTTCATCGCCGATAGCGGGCATAACCGCATCGTCGTCACCAAACTCGACGGCTCCGACTCGTGGGTTATCGGCAATGGTGCCGCAGGATTGGCCGATGGTGATTTCGCTGAAACGCGATTCCATAATCCCGAAGGGCTGGCGCTCGACGGCGAAACGCTCTACGTCGCCGACAAGAGCAACCATGCGATCCGCCGCGTCGATCTGAACGCGCGGAGCGTTACGACCATCGCGGGGACCGGCGAACTGGGCATGAGCTACGCTCAGGGCGGGCCTGCCCGTTCGATCGACCTCCGATCGCCGTGGGATCTCTCGCTACACGGCACGACGCTCTACATCGCCATGGCCGGCATGCACCAGATCTGGGCGCTCGATCTGACGTCCGGCATGCTCTACCCCTACGCTGGGACCGGCCACGAGGACATTCGCGATCGCGAGCTGGACCGCGCCCGGCTGGCGCAGACGAGCGGTCTCGACAGCGACGGCAAGAAACTCTACTTCGTCGATAGCGAAACGAGTTCGGTACGCACCGCCGATCTACCACCACTCGACCAGGTTCATACGATCGTCGGCACCGGCCTGTTCGATTTCGGCGACAAAGACGGCGTCGGCGAAGATGTCTTGCTGCAGCACCCGCTCGGCCTCGCGCTTGGCGACGAGGTGCTCTATCTGGCCGACAGCTACAACCACAAGATCAAGCGTGTCTATCTGTCCGAGCGCCGAGTCGAAAGCTGGCTTGGCGACGGTACGCCGGGCGATATTGATGGCACCGGCAGCGCCGCTCGATTCCACGAGCCCGCCGGTCTCGCGCTCGCCTCAGAAAAACTCTACATCGCCGATACGAATAGCCACCTGATTCGGGTGGCCGACCTGGCGACGGGAGACGTTTCGACCCTCATGATTCGTCTTTGAATGTCGTGAGGGAAACC
>CALAGB010000546.1 GCA_937891245.1 uncultured Thermomicrobiales bacterium
AGTGGGCATGCCGACGATGAGGATCAGGCCGGCGACGAGAAGCGTGCAAAGCAGCTCGAGATGGCGATGCTGACGACGATGGTTCACGGTCGACTCCCTCTCTGCTCGACACGTTGCGTCGAGTGTCTCTCGCTGACGGAGCAATCGGCTTCACTTCTCTCGACGTCGAGGTGAGGAATTGCACGAACCTGATCTTCGCGAATCCCCCTCTTGACATAGTCACGCGCAGGCCGGCGTCGACGATCGCGCTCATCGACGCGTGATTCGGATGGGAACCTCGATCAACCCGGTATCGCTCCCCTTCGTGGCAAAAACTCGAAGGGTGTAGTCGGCGGCATGCACGAGGCTCACAAGGCTGAGTGTCACGTTTCCAAGCGTGTTCGTAGATCCGGCTGCCCAATCGAGCATCACCCCCTGCGTTGAGACCAATTCGATGAATATGTGAGCCTGAGAGACCGACCGACGAGCGCCGAAGGCCGTCGATTCGGCGCTGACCGGTATATGAAGCTGTTGTCCAACCGGTACGGCTTCAGGCGCGTCAACGTGGACGTCGAGCGTGTTGCGCGGAGTGAGCTGCCCTTGAATTTCCTGCGTGGTGATGAGCCAGCAGGGATGGATCTCAACCCAGTGATCATGACCCCGGTCCAACACCATCGGCCCATAAAAAGTCGCGTGTTCGCCCACATTGGGGATATAGACTTTGGGTTCATCGGTTGGGATCACCTCAACGACCAGGAGCCCGTTGTTGCTGGCTGCCAGCAGATGGCGATACTGTGGATCAGGCTCAACCAGGACCTTGGAGTCACCATCGTACGGGTTGTACTTCGCGCTCCGCGCGATGCCGCTGATCGAAACGCATTCGCCGACGTGGGTGAGCCGCTCCGGGCGGTAGACGTGGGATGTCGTATCCGGAAGGCAATACGGAAATGACTCGTCCAGCGTCGGAACAAGCGGCGCTCGCTCGGCGGACGAACCGTCTCCGCAGGCCGCCGCGACCGCGGCGAAGGCGCTCGTGGCGGTAACCCCTTCCACCAGCCGCAGCAGCTCGCGCCGGGTCAACCGGGCTTCACGGATGAGGTAGCCGATACGCTCCCACTGAAGTTCGCCGCTCAATCAACGCGCTCCAAATCACGAATTTGGTGCCGCCGTTGCACCTATTTGACGCCAGCCCATGCCGGTCCGATTCGAGCTCCTATGCATTCCGCGCACGGCGCTCCACCAGGTTCGGCGACTCCGGAGCCGCCTGATCGCGACACTGCTCCCGCTGGAAACGTGATCGAGGACGGCGGCTCGCCTGACTGGGTTAGCTCGTTGTCAGTGCTGTAAACCTCTCCCCAGACGTGATGGCCGGTCGAGGACGCAGAGTTGCCGGCGTCGTCGACGGCCACCAGGTAGTCCTGAGGGCTGACGCCGACAGGCAATGGGAACGATGCGGAGAACGCGCCGCGCTGATCCGATTCGACGCGCCCGATTTTCGCGTTGTTGTAATAGACCTCGACCTCCGAACCGAGACGGAAGCCCCGGCCTTCGATCTTCAGGTTGTCCTGCTCCACCGCAAAGTCGACGGTCGGTCTGGGCTGTAACCTGCTCACCTCGTAGATCCAGACACGCGGCTCATGATTGCGATAGACGGTATGCACCAGATGACCACCATAGGTCTCGATGAACGCCTTGAATGCGCGCTGGGTCATGTTGTCGACGATCGGATCCTCGGGAGGATCGTCGCCTGCATCCGTATAGAAGACGAGATACGACACCGTTCCCGCCTGGACCAACTTGGGCGGCCAGAGCCGAACCCAATCGGTGGGCGTGCTCCCCGAGTTCAATCGTGCATTGACAATCGTTCCGCCGGGCAGAACGGTGGCCAATCGAAAGCGTCCGAACGGATAAGCATCGCGCTGACCGTAAAACGAAATGACAGACTGTGCCGAACCTCGAGAGATCGTCATGACGCCTGCGTTGGCGGGCGTATTCTGCTCGAGCCAGAACGCTGCTTCCCGCATGCCGGCATACGAATCAATCTGCATCGTTTTGTGGATGTAGAAAAGTGAAGGGGCGATCAGCAGGAAGACGGCCATGCCGGTCCATGCCGGTCGGAGCGACAGCCTGGTCAAGGCGGCCGCCATGGCACGTGCGGCCAGCACCGAGAAGACCGGTACGACCGGCAAGAAGTAGTTGAACGCCTTGAGCGGGTATACCTGCAAGAAGACGATGATGACGAGTGCCGAACTGATGAGCAGGATGTCGCCAGATCGACGTCGCACGACGGCTATGGCGAAACCGATCAGCCAGAGGAACAGGATCAAGTACCCCTCGTAACCCGCGATCATGGTGAGGTAGTAGTACCAAGGAACATGGCTCACCCGCCGGATGCTCTGCGACAGGAACGTCAAGAACTCCGATCCGTGGTGGCTCAGGTGGAAGAACGCCGGAGTCAGGAACGCCAGGAAGATGAGTCCACAGATCGGCACGGACCGCGCCGGGATCAGGTGCCGAGATCGGGTGAGCACAAGCAGCACGCCGAAGATGATCAACACCAGGACCGACGTCACCTTGGCATCAATCGCCAGCGCCGCCGTCGCCGCGAATGCATAGAGCCAGCGTGGGTTCTGGCTGCTCAACCATTCGGCAATACAGAGGATCGCCACCGTAAACAGGAACGTCATCGTTGAGTCGAGGAGTGCGAGCCGGCCCAGGAAGATCGCATAACTGCTCACCGCGAGCAGCAGGGCTGCGATCAGACCAACAGTCTTGCCATACAGTGTTCGACCGATCTCAAACGTCACCAGGACGGTCAGGATGCTGAAGATCGCCGACACCTCTCGAGCCAGCACGTCACCGACGCCGAATACGACATAAAACAATGCGACGACATACTGGTAGAGAAGGAAATTCGAATTGCCGCGTGAAATCAGCACGAAGTAGCGCTTCATCTCGTCGTCACCGGCGATCACCGCGGCCTGACCGGCGTAGACCGCCTCATCGCCACGGAAGCCGATCTCACCCAGATTCCAAAGCCGGGTGAACGACGCGATGACAAGGATGCCAAGGAGCATCCAGAAATCGGGACGCGAGAACTGTTGCATCAATATGTCGCGTACACGATGCAACCGACTAGAACCAGACATCTCGGATCTCCTGCCCCCACGACACTGCCACGCCAACATCAGCGGTCAAGATGATCCTCATGGTGACTCCACGGTCAGGTTTCCGGCGACGACCTCGTCGGGCGTTCCAGCCTGCTCTGGGTTGTATTCGAGGCGCGCTCGCTCAAAATATTGGATCGTCCGCCCGGTGTCCGGATCGGTGAATTCCTCGGAGATCGGATAGCCGAGTAACGCCAGCGACTCGCGAAGCGAGGTGGCGTTGGCGTCGCCCAGCTTGAGACCATGGCTATGCCAGTAGTCGCGGAAGCGGCCGCAGAGCTGATGCCCGGTCTTGGCAAAATACTCACAATCGGGGGTGGTTATCACAGAGCTCGCGGCAAGCGGTTGGAACGGCTCGGTGCCGGTTAGTCCTCGACGTTCCGCTTCCTCCAGGCCGAGCCGGCCGAGCTGCACCGCGTACGGAGTACCTTGAAAATCCGGGTGATACTCGAGGCGTGCCCGGGTAAAATACTGTATGTTGAGTTTCTCGCCGCTGTTCGCATCAACCTCCGTGAACGCCGCACCACGCGGAGCTCCTAAGGTGGCGAATCCTCCGTTGCGCCGCCAGACCGTATAGAAGATCGGGGACACTTCTGCCTGTGCGGATACTGCAGAAGCAGGTTCAGGTTGCTCAGGCTGATTGTTGGCCTGAGTGGTATCCGCCACGGCGGTCGATTGAACCGTCCGAGGAAACAACGCGGTTGCCGCGGACGCAGCGATCGACGGCTCGCCAATACCTGGCGCCCGCTCCAGTGTGAGGATGAAACCAAGCGCGAGCAGTCCCACCAGGCTTAGCGTCCCAAGCCGGACAGCATAGGGGCGACGCCAAATAGGTTGGACGACGCCAACGGGCGTCGTATGCAGTCGTCGGACGCGACGCCGGAGGATGCTCGGCAGCCACACGAACAGAACGAGGAACAGACATCCGCCACCGGCGATCAATGTCGCCATATCGAAGTAGCTGATCACCGAGAGCGAGACCGTCTGACCCGGAGTGAGGTCGAGTACCTTGGAGCGCACCATCCCGGGCCCCCCGATGACCCCGGTACGGAACGTGGCAAGCGGGAGCGCCTTGAAGGTGGCCACATTGTCGGAGTCGAACGATTGGTACTCGACGAAGCCATCAGGATGTTCAAGATAGGCGCCAGTACCCAACGAAAACCCATACAGAGCGTCATGCCCACGGAGGTGCAGTGGATAGAGCTTCAGGGAGATCCGCGGCGCGCTGGGTTCAGCGAGATCAAAGTGCTGTTGACCGCGATCAACCACCGGCACCCCATCGACGAGGACCTCTTCAACCGAATAGTCAATCGGAATCGTCTTCAAGCCGCTGCCGTCTTGGATCACGGTCGTGGCCGGCAACCACTCAGGTTCGACACGGTCGAAGGTGTAGACCTGCCGGTGCGGACTTCGAAGCGTGATCGACGTGATACGGCTGGGCGCGACGAGCTGGTTCGACGTATCGACGAAGGTCAGGTTTGTCAGATAGCTGACGTTGAATCCAACCCGGAAGCGGGTATTCGAAGGCACACTGACCAGCCGTTCGGGAACATAGACTCGGTCGCCCCAACGGCTAAATGAGTAGCGTGTATTCGGCACGCTCGTTGAGTCGGAGACGAGCACCAACCGGTAGAGGCCTGCTCGAGTGACCGCATAGCGAGCGATTCCATCCGAGTCCGATGCGAACGGGTGGCCATCGAGTGTGAACTCGATGCCAGGCAGTGTGGGAACTGTTTGGATTTCAACCGTGGCCGGGACAATCACCAAATCGCGGCGAGCGGTTGTGGCTGCCAGCGAGTCGTTTCCCTCAAATACGACGGCGAGTTGGTGTGTGCCGGCGTCCAGATCTCCGGCAACGGTGAACGAGGCGTTTCCATTCTGGTCTGTCACGGCGTGAACTCGTTGCGCCTCATCGATCGTGAGAACTACCGCCTCGCCCACGATTGGGAGCCCGGATGATGTCGCCAGATGGGCGTTGACTGTGGCCGTTGTTCCCAGATCCACAGGCCCGAGCGGCTGGACGGTCAAAGAGGTTTGGCTGGAAGGTCGAGCCGCTCGGGCAGCCGAACCTCCGAGCGCGAGCCAGGCAACGGCGGCCACGGTGACTAGCGCCAAACCAATCCAATACGGTTGGTTGAGCCGGAAGACACTCGCAGCATCACCGACAGTATGTCGAGAGCCCCTCAACTTGAACAAAATAACCCTCGGGCAGATATTTAGTATAACCGAAACAAAATGAAGCCAACGATCGAACCTAGAGCGTCATCGCGAGCATCCTTGCCTGGCGCTGCCGACTGTCTCGGAGGGGTGCCGCCGCCTCACGATGGGTGAGGCTACACCGGCACTTTTCTGTAATCGGGACATCTGGGACGAACGACGGAGGTTCACCGTTTATCTGCCGTAACGCAGATAGTACGAAGTGCGGGTTTCAAACAGATGAACGACTTGGAGCGGTGGGCTATTCAAATTGTTATGGTAAGCAAAATAGTGCGAACGATCGGACCATTGCTTGGCACCAGTACCGAGTACGCACGTCGAAACCGTTCGGCTTCACAGAGATAACGAACCGACGCCGTATCATCTGGGCCGCATGCGACACCCAAGTTGGGGGTCGATTTGCCTCGGGAAGAAGCGGCGGCCCGCGCTGGGAGGAGCACGCGCTTCGCCGTGTGAATGCCATTCAGACGACCAACCTCATGTTGGAATCACTCCGGTCGCATCCATAAGCGTTGTGTTATCCTATTTCCGGTTTGATCCGTGGGGCAGACGGCTACGGCAGGGACAAACGCTTCCAACCGCGCCGGCCCGTGGAACAGACGCCCAAAATCTGGGCCGCTAGCTCAATTGGCAGAGCAGCTGACTCTTAATCAGCGGGTTCGGGGTTCGAGTC
>CALAGB010000547.1 GCA_937891245.1 uncultured Thermomicrobiales bacterium
CCGCGGCCTCATCAACGAGGTCGATCGCCTTGTCCGGCAGGAAGCGGTTGGTGATGTAGCGATTCGACAACACCGCCGCCGCGACCAGCGCCGAGTCGATGATGCGCACCTTATGGTGCAGCTCGTAGCGCTCACGCAGACCGCGTAGGATGCTGATCGTATCCTCAACGGTTGGCTCGTTGACCATCACCGGCTGGAAGCGTCGCTCGAGCGCCGCGTCCTTCTCGATGTGCTTGCGATATTCATCAAGCGTCGTCGCGCCGATCGCGTGCAATTCGCCGCGCGCCAGCATCGGCTTGAGCATGTTCGAGGCGTCCATGGCTCCCTCGGCGGCACCCGCGCCAATGACGGTGTGCAGCTCATCGATGAAGACGATGATCTGGCCCTCGGCATCCTGAATCTCCTTCAGGGCCGCCTTCAGACGCTCCTCGAACTCACCCCGGAACTTCGCTCCGGCCACCATCGCTCCGAGATCGAGCTGCATGATGACCTTGTCTTTCAGTCCTTCCGGCACATCGCCGCGAATAATGCGTTGCGCCAGCCCCTCAACGATCGCCGTCTTGCCGACGCCCGGCTCGCCGATGAGCACCGGATTGTTCTTTGTCCGGCGCGACAACACCTGAATTACGCGTCGGATCTCTTCGTCACGACCGATGACCGGGTCGAGCTTGCCCTCTCGCGCCAGCTCGGTCAGATCACGTCCATACTTCTCCAGCGCGCCGTAGGTGCTCTCCGGGTTCGGGCTGGTCACGCGCTGCGAACCGCGAATATCGTTGAGCGCCTGGAGCGCCCGATCGCGCGTCAGACCGAGCCGCACCAGCACCTTGACCGACGGCGCGTTCGGAGTCGCTTCGTAGGCGGCCAGCAGGAGGTGCTCGGTGCTGACGTACTCGTCGCCGAAGGCCTTCGCTTCGTCTTCGGCACGTTCCAACACCTTGCGCAGGCTGGCGCCGACCACCGGCTGCGCGCTGACCTGCAAGGTCGGCGCCGCCGCCAGGACGCCCTCAAGTTCGGCAACGACGGTGCGCGGGTCGAGACCGATGCGCAGGATCACCTGCGGTACGACGCCGTCACTCTGCGTCGCCAGCGCATAGAGCAACTGGTCGACATCAAACTGTGAATGCTTTCGATTCTCGGTTTCGCGCTGGCCGGTTACCAACGCTTCTTGCGCTTTCTCGGTAAATCGATTGAGATTCATGTTCGGTACCTATCTCTCGTGGGACAACTCGGGCTTGGGCTGTTGGGCGTGTGCGGGCCGGTCCAGGAGCGCGAGACGTCTATTCTGTTTCAATCCCCAGGCGCTCGAGGACCACCGCGAGTTCGCGGAGCACCGGATCGAGCGCGCCTTCGTTGCGTTTGGAGATCTTGGCGACCTCGTTGTAGATTCGTTTGACACGAGCCGTCAGCTCCATCGAAAGTTGCACCCCGGCTAGATTGATGCCACGATCCTCGACCAGATATTTGACCTGCCGCAGGCGTTCAAGATCTTCACTGGAATAGAGCCGCAGATTGCCGGTCGTTCTCGACGGCGAAACAAACCCCTCGCGTTCGTATTTGCGCAGAGTTTGCGGATGCAGCTCAAGAAGTCGCGCCGCAACGCTAATGACGTAAAGTGGTTCGTTCTCTCGCATGGTTCCTCCTGGCGCCCCAATGCCTAATACGTGTTAATAATAACACCTAACACGATTCATATCAACTTTCTCAGCGCATAAAGCCCCGGTAGGGGCCGGTTTTCGGCTCCCCGCCGGGGCGTGCACGTGCGGAATTACTAGGAGATCGGCGAGACGACCTGCATCAGGACCGACTCAAGCTCCTTATGCGTACCGCAACTGAGCTTGATGACGGTCAGCAGCGATTTGGCGTCGGCGGTACGGTCGGTGCGCGCGTAGGCACGCGCGGCAGCGACGAAACCGGCCGGCTGCATGCCCCAGAAGCCGCTGGCCCGGCTGAGGTCGAGCGTTGGATCGGAATGCAGCGCTCGTTCGAACTCGCGGGTGGCGGCCGGATAGTCACCGCGGATCGCCAGCCGTACCGCGCGCAAGGCCGTCGTCTCAGCCGCGTTCAACGAGACAACATTTGCCGGGATCGGTTCGGCGAAACGCCCTTCGTCGAACGACCGGTCGAGGCCGGGAGCGGTGTGATCATTCGCGAAAGCGTACAGATCTTGCCGTTCGTCCGCGACCGAACCGTCTGCTCCATCGGACGTCACGGATCGACGTCGACGCCTCGCATCCCGGCGCTGATTGGACGCCCGCTGGTGTGCCAACCGCTTGCCAGAGCGCTTGGCGAGCGACATCGGAGACGAGATGACACGACGCGAGGGCTTGCCATGTTTCCATACGAGGCTCCCGGCGCCGATGACGATCGGGTAGTTTACGGCAAGCGCCAGCACCGCGATCATCGAAATGAGTGACGTCAGCGGCCACTTCCAGGATGATCCATTGCCACCGGCGCCGAGCAGGTTGTGGCGTACGACGGCCACGTTGTCGTTCACCTGATGCACGCTCAGCGTTGACGACGTCGCATTCGCGTCCGGCGTTACGGCCGGCTTCGGCGGTGGTGCGACGCCGAGCGTTCCCTGGCGGATGACGACCGGCTGAAGCTCGATTACCGGAAGATTGTTGGGAAGCGCGCCGGCACCGACAGTCGCGAAGCCGTAGTCAAGTAGCGTTGTGGCGTCCTGATACCACGCCGCCTCGGTGCTATCGAGGACGACGGTGATGATCGTGTGACCGCCACGTTCGGCCGCTTCCACGAGCGAATAGCCGGCGTTATCGGTAATGCCGGTCTTTCCGCCGATCAGGCCGGAATAGCTACCGACCAATGCGTTCGCCTGTGTCAGCTGAAATCCGTCGCCGGTGTACTGCGACGATCCAATAATATTGCGGAATTCGGCGTTCTTGAGGGCGAACATGGTGATCGCCGCCAGGTCATGCGCCGAGGTCGCATGGCCGGGTTGATCGAGCCCGTGCGGATTCACCAGATGCGTCTGCTGCAATCCGAGGCGCTCCGACATAGCGTTCAGCCAGCCGACATAGCGAGCGACGGCTGCCTCCGGCGAATCACTCGGCTCGGCGCCCAGATTGCTCGCCACCGTCATCGCCGCGTCGTTTCCCGACGGGAGAAGCATCCCATAGAGCGCGGTCTTGAGCGAGATCGTATCGCCAGCAGCCAAACCCATGGTCGACTCGCCGACCAGATCGATCGGCGACACAGCCAGCGTGCGGTCAAGCGATGACGATTCAAGGGCGTAGATGGCGGTGAAAATTTTGGTCAAACTGGCCGGAGCAGTCGGGGTGTTCATCGACTTGTCGTAGAGCACCTGTCCCGTATCAGCATCGACTACAACCGCATATTGCGCGGTCACGGTCGGTTGTGATGCGGCGGCGGCAGTAGACGAAAAGGCGAACCCGGCGAGGACGAGGAC
>CALAGB010000548.1 GCA_937891245.1 uncultured Thermomicrobiales bacterium
GTCAGGTAACGTGCTCGACGACGTGCTAACCATGCCCGGTCCTGTCGCGGGAGCCCTTTCGGTCCGCGCCGGCCAGGGCGGGTTTATTGACATCGTCACCACGAACGGCAAAGGGGTGAGTCTGAACCTGCAGACCCGACAGATCGTCCATCGTACCGAGTTAGCCGGTCTCGCCAACGATCACCTGCGGGTGGTCGGGGGCCAGGTCGCCGGCTCTGACGACGCCATGTACTGGATCGTCGGCGTTGCGCCGATGGATCAGCCTTCCGCGGGAACGCGCCAGATCCGTCTCTTCGACCGGTCGACCGGCGACGAGTGGAAACGGGTCGATAGTCCGGTACCGCTCACGGGTGCGACGCTGGCCTACGAGATGGGCTTCGGACCGACAACGATCGATGCCGTGGCCCCAGGCGGCGACGGCTCGATGGCGCTATCGCTCGACCTGACCGGCACCATCGCCACTCCAATGCTGACGGTGCCCAACGCCACGATCCGCCAGATCCTTCCGCTGAGCCCGGGCAGCGTCCAGCCGGAGTGCAGCGATGGACCCATCACCTTTCCTGACAACGCCCGCGTCCGCACTCGCGACGAAGCCGCGTCGATCGCACAGAGCCAGGCGGGCGGCACCGTCGTCAGCGTGCGGCTTCTGACCGAATGTGCCTTCAACGCTGAGCAGGCCCAGCAGGGCAACTCCGGCCCGATCGAGGTGTCGCCGGAGACGCCGGTTTGGATCGTCGAACTGGATGGAGCCCACCTGACCATGCCTTGCGCGTCGCCCGGTCCCTGTATCCTGACGCACGTCTTCATCGCGATCAATTCAGTGATCGGCGTGCCGGGTCAGTACTGGGGCACGTCTGACTCGCCCTCGGCAACCCCGGATGGCCGGCACGACGTGACGCTTTGATCGGGAAATCACACACACCTCATGCCGGTATGCCCGACGCTGCCTTCGCCCGCCACTCGTCGGCGCCCTTGAGCTGCTTCAGCGATGCGACGGCCGGTTCGAGTTGCTCGCGGCGCTCGGTGGCGTCGAAGGGAAGCGGGAAGCTGAGGGTGTCAGTCAACCCCTCGATCCGCTTGCGGGCGGCATCGGCAATCTGATCGTAGGTGCCGGAGACGCAAAAGGTGTCGAGCATCTCGTCGGTAACCAGCTTCTTCATGTCGTCCCAGCGCTTCTGCTCGATCAGCTTGCGTAGTTCGGGGTTGATCGCCTCCCAGCCATGATGCTCGAGCACCGGCAGGTAAGTGCGCGTCGAGGCGTACCAGGCGATCCGGTGGCGCACCCATTCGCGCGCTTCGGTAACGGCTTGCTCATCGGCACCGGTCGCCGTGAAGCCGCCGCCGATCATCTCGAACGAATCGAGTGGGCGTCCCGCCTTCTTCGCGCCGATCAGAACATTCGGCCAGATGACATCACGAATGTACTCCGGCGTCGAGAACGAATGCACGCGTAGACCGTCGCACAGCTCACCGGCCGTGCGGATGAGGTATTTGTTGACGGCGCCGATCTGGATCGGGATCGGGTAGTGCTCGGTCGGTCCGAGATTGAATTCCGGTGTCATCAGCGTGAATTGATAGAAATCGCCCGTGAAATTGAGTGGCGTGTCATGCTGCCAGCAGTCCCAGATGGCGCGCAACGCCAGAATGTACTCGCGCAGTCGCGGCCCTGGCGAACCCCATTCGGTCGAGAAACGACGCTGAATATGCCCCTTGACCTGCGTCCCCATGCCGAGCGCGAAGCGCCCTTTCGAGAGCACCTGCAGGTTGTGCGACATATAGGCGACGATCATCGGACTCCGTGGAAAGACGATCGCCACGGCCGGCGCCAGGCGAATCGAGTTGGTCGCGGTGGCGGCGAGCGTCAGCGAGATAAACGGATCGCGTCGCACTTCAGATTGCGCCAGACCATCGAAACCGAGATCTTCAACAAGTTTCGCCGCTGAAACGACGTCTTCCAGCGCGACCTCGCGCAGATTCGTTTCAACCCGCATCGTGCACCTCCTTCGACTCGACTATCCCGAAACACCCGACGCAACGAGAAATTGGGTTGTCAAGCTCGGCGGCGCGTCATCGACCACACGGACGCGCCCACGTTCGACCAGATGAATCACGTGCGCCAGAACGGTTCCCGCCGCCTGCGGCCGAATGCGTGGCAGCACGTCGAGATACAAGCGATCGGTGATCGCTTCGATTGTGTCGCGCCCGCCGGCGATTTCCTGAAAAATCTCTTCTTCACGTCGCTCACGATGGGTGATGTACTGCGCCACGCGCTCGTTCCCGTTCAGAATCGCCGGACCGTGCCCCGGGTAGATCGTCTCGATCGCATGCGTCTGAACGCGTCGTAACGAATCAAGGTACGCGCCCATCGAGCCGCGCGGCGGCACGACCGCAACGGTGCCGTTGCCCGACAGCAGGTCACCGGCGAACAGCGCCTTCAGTGACGGTTCATAGAGCGAGACGTGGCCGGGCGCGTGACCGGGCGTCTCGATGATCTCGAATTGATACGGACCAACCGCGATTTGATCGCCACCGGAGAGAAAGTGATCGACCGTGAGATCGACCTGGTAGCGACCGGTCAACCCGAAATCGCTGCGGTGCAGCTCCACGCGTGCATCGGTGGCGGCACGGAGATGGGGCGCATTGCCGGCGTGATCCTGATGCGCGTGCGTCAGCACGATACGCTCGAGCCGCTCGATGCCAAGCACTTCGAGCGCGAACAGGATGGTCGCGCCCCCATCATCGCTGCCGGCGTCGATCAAGAGCGCCGGATCCCGACCGACGATATACACGTTCGTCGCTTGACCGCTCGGCCCAACGGTATTCGGGACGGCGACCGACCAGAGATCGTCCGCGATCGCGTGCGGCTTGGCAGTGCTCGTCATCGCCCGCTCATTCTCCATCTCAATCGCCTCGTCCCCAATGGGCAGGCACAATCGTGGCACGTCGCGCCCGCAGCGCGTCGATGACACCCGGCCAGCTGATTTCGGTCACTTCAATGAGCGTACGCTTCGGATTGGCGGCGAGATCGGCGGCAGTATGAGCGTCGCTACTGGCGATGACGGCGATGTCCTCGCGTGTCACATCGAAATCGCCGTAGCGGTGATTGAGCCGCTCGATCGCGTCGATGCCGGTCTGTTCGCGGAGCGACGCGAAGAACGGATGCGGCACGATCAGCAGCGTCTCTTCGTCCCGCTCGCGCGCCAGTGCGATCGTTTCGTTCATCGAACGCCACCGCTTGAGCGGTTCCTGCAACCCGAGCACGACGAGATGGCCGTCATCGGTGGTGACTTCCATGCCGGCCAGCACCAGCAACGGCAGGTTGCGCCGTTCAACTTCCTCCAGCGCGAGCAGGCCGGGTCTTAGATCATCGTGATCGGTGACGCCGATGATGTCGAGTCCCGCTTCGAGTGCGCCTTCGAGATGACGAGCGACGAGGTCCGCGGCATTCGCGCCGAAACGACCATCGCCCATGGCGTGGGTGTGCAGATCCGCACGCAGGCGGATCAGGCCGCTCGTCCGCTCAACGCCGGACGTCATCGAACGCGGCGCCCCTTCGGACTGTTGGAGATGACGCCATCCTGCGCAAGCTTCTCGATCTCGTTATCACGTAAGCCGAGCAGGTCGCGTAGAACATCTTCGGTATCCTGCCCGAGCGTCGGGGCCGGTGCTTCAACGCGGGGCGGCGTTGCGGAGAGGCGGTACGGCGCCAGGCGGAGCGTCTGATGCCCGGCGCGCGTGTTCTCGATTGGCACGAAGTAGCCCCGATCGTTCAGGTGCGGATCACCAAGCAGTTCGGCCCCCGTGCGCACCGCGCCGGCCCGAATACCCGCTTGCTGCAACGCGTCCATCGCTTGCTGCTTGTCTCGTTCACTCGTCCACGCTTCGATAATAGTGCGCAGTTCGCTCGCGTGTTCGCGTCGGCTCAGGTGTGTCGCGAACCGAGCATCGTCCGCGAGTTCGGATCGATCGATCGCGGCCGTAAAACGGCGCCATTCGTCGTTGTTGGCGACACTGATCGCGACCCAGCCGTCATCGCCGGCGCAACGATAGCAATCGTTCGGGGCGTACTCGGGGCGTGAGTTCCCCTGCTGGCGCGGCTGGCGGCCATCGACCGTATATTCGAGGACCAGTTCGCCGATCATCGTTGTAATCAGCTCCCGCTGCGAGAGATCGATGTGGGTGCCCTTCTCGGTTTTCGCTCGCTGCCGCAGCGCCGCCAGCAAGATGCCGGCTCCAAAGATCGAGGCGACCTGATCGGGATAGTTCACCTCACCGCTCGACCAGATTGGATGCGAATCTTCGTAGCCGGTGACGCCCATCAACCCGGAAAGCGCATCGAGTGTCGAGCCGTACGAGCCGTAATGGCTCTCCGGGCCGCCGCCGCCCTGGCTCCCGAGCGAGAGCATGACGATCGCGGGATTCACCTCGCGTAGCGTCTCGTAGCCGATACCGAGACGATCCATCACACCCTGGCGGAAGTTCTCAGTGACGGCGTCCGCTTGGGCTACGAGCTTGAGGAACGTTTCACGCCCGGCCGGGTTCTTCAGATCGAGGCAGATCCCCCGCTTGTTGCGGTTGACCATATTGAACGACGGAGAGCGGTTCCAGGGGTCCGGCGGACCGTCCGATGTCTCGGACGGTCCCTGCTGCCAGTAGCGGAACGGATCGGGATAGGTACCCGATTCAACTTTGATCACCTCGGCGCCGAGGTCGGCCAGCATCTGCGTGGCACACGCCCCTGCCGTGATGATGGTCAAGTCGGCGATGCGAATGCCCTTGAGTGCCTGTTCCATGCCCGCCTCTGCTCCCCGCTCTCTCTTTCCGCGCCGGTCCAGATTACTCGCCGGATCGCGACTGCTGCTGCAAGGCATCAGCGCCCTGCCCCGGGTTCTTCTGGCCGGCGGCAAAGCGATCGAGCGCTTCTTTCGACGTCGACGACTGCTGCCGGACGAGGTTACCGATATACCCACCATATACGAGCCCGTCATCCCACGGCATCAGGTCAAGATCGCGAATCGCCTTCTTACCGAAGTCAATGAGCACCGGGTCGAACTGGCAGATGTGCTGCGCCAACGCTTCGGCTTCGGGCAACAGTTGATCGTGCGGCACGACCGAGTTGACGATCCCCCAGCGCTCGGCGGTATGCGCATCGATGCGACGGGCCGTCAGAATCATGTAGGCTGCGTGTTTCGGCAGGATGCGCCGGATCGTCGCCGGACCGGCCAGTCCGGGGAAGGTACCGAAACCGAACTCGGGCATCCCGAATTGCGCCTGCTCCGAGGCGATCGCCAATTCGCAGTTGTGTGCCAGCGTCAGGCCGCCGCCCAGCGCGTAGCCGTTGACGGCCGCGATACACGCAGCCGGGTGCTTGCGCACTTCTTCGTTGGTGTCGACCCACGAATTACTGCCGTGCGCATATTGACGTTCGACGCCGTTGCCACGCATCTCGCGGTTTTCCTTCAGGTCGACGCCGGCACAGAAGGCTGGGCCGTTGCC
>CALAGB010000549.1 GCA_937891245.1 uncultured Thermomicrobiales bacterium
CGGCCAGGTTGGGCTGTCGCTGCCGCTGGAGGCGATCGAGGCGCGGAACGAAGGATTGATCCTGCTGACCGGCTGCCGCCGGAGCCGGCTGGCGCGGGCGGTCGATGCCGGGCGGCTCGCTGAGGCGCGGGCGCTTCTCAGACGCTATCAGGAGCGCTGGGGTGCTGAGCATGTCTTTGTCGAGTTGCAAAACCATCTGGTGCAGGGGGACCGGCAGCGGATCCGTACGCTGGTGAAGCTGGCCGGCGAGATTGGACTGCCCTGCGTCGCAACGGGCGATGCGCATTACCACGACGCGGCGCTCTACCGGCTCCAGGATGTACTGGTTGCCATTCACCACCGCACCACGCTCGATGCCTCGCATCAGTTGCGGCGGCCAAACGCCGAGTATTTCCTGCAGGAACGGGCGACGATCGCCGAACGCTTTCGTGAGCAGCCGGAGGCGCTGCGTAATACGCTGGTCATCGCCGAGCGGTGCGCCAAATTCGATCTGACACGCGACCTCAACTATCGCTTTCCCGACGCGAATACGGAGCCGGGTGAAACGGCTGACGATCTGCTTCGTCGTGAGACGGAGCGCATGCTAGATGTGCGTTATGGCGATGACCCGGCGATGTCCGTGAAGGCACGGGCGCGGCTGGAGGGCGAGCTGGCGCTGGTCCAGAAGCACGGCTTAGCCGGCTTCTTTCTCATCTACCATCGGATCATGCAGCTGGCAGTGGAGATCGCCGGTGAACTACGGGGGCGTGGCCCGCGCAGTCTGGGCGACCTGCCACCGGGGCGAGGGCGTGGCTCCTCGGTTAGCTCGATCATCTGCTATCTCCTCGGGCTGTCGCACATCGACCCGCTCAAATACAACCTCTTCGTCGGGCGCTTTCTCAACGACGAGATGGCTTCCGTACCCGATATCGACCTCGATTTTCCGCGCGATATTCGCGCCCGGCTGATCGAACGCGTCTACGACGAATATGGACACGATCATGCCGCGCTCGTCTGCGCCTTCCCGACCTACCACGCGCGGAGCGCCATCCGCGAGATCGGCAAGGTACTCGGTCTGCCTGCCTCGGATCTCGACCGCTTCGCCCGGCTGAGCGAGCGTGGCTCGGCAGAGCATCTCGGCATCGAGATGGAGCGCTTGCCGGAATTTCGCAACCGGCGCGACGCACCACTCTGGCGCGAACTGATCGAGCTGTCGGAGCAGATCGCCGGTCTGCCGCGTCACGTCTCGCAGCACTCAGGCGGCATGATCATCTCGTCGCGGCCGCTGAATGAGATCGTGCCGATCGAGCCGGCTGCTATGGAGAACCGCTTCGTCTGCCAGTGGGATAAGGATTCTTGCAACGACGCCCGCTTCGTTAAGATCGACTTCCTGGCGCTCGGTATGCTCTCGCTGGTCGAGGAATGCCTGGAATTGATCGTGGCGAACGGCAAGTCGCCGGTCGATCTCAGCCGGATCGACTTCAGCGACCGCGCCGTCTACGACATGATCGGACAGGGCGATACGATCGGCACCTTCCAGATCGAATCGCGGGCGCAGATTCAGACGCTAGTGCGCACGCTGCCGGTCTGCCTGGAAGATCTGATCGTGCAGGTCGCGATCGTCCGGCCCGGGCCGATCACCGGCGGCGCCATGAACCCGTACATCCGGCAGCGGCAGCTGCTGCGCCGCTGGGGTCGCGCCCGGCCAACCTACGATCACCCCTCGCTCGAACCGATCCTGCGCGAAACCTACGGCGGCATCCTCTATCAAGAGCAGGTGCTGCAGGTGGCGGAGGCGCTGGCCGGTTTTTCACCCGGCCGGGCCGATGCCTTCCGGCGCACGATGAGCCGCAAGCGCTCGAAAGAGGGGATGGAGTCGTTCTGGCAGGCATTTCGGCAGGGAGCGGCGGAGAAGCATGGGGTGGGCGAGGAGTTGGCCCGCAAGGTCTTCGACAAGCTGCTCGGCTTCGCGGCCTACGGCTTTCCGAAGTCGCACGCCGCCGCCTTCGCGTTGCTGGCCTATCAATCGTGCTGGTTGAAGCACTATTACCCGGCTGAATTCTGTTGCGCGCTGCTGAACAACCAGCCGATGGGCTTCTATGCTCCGAACGTCATCGTGAACGACGCGCAGCGACACGGCATTCGTGTCGCGCCGCCCGACATCAATTTCAGCGGGGTGCAGTGTACGGTCGAAACGTGGGGCGCCGAGCGGGTACGCATCGGCTTTAGCTTCGTCGATGGGATCGGTGCAGACGCGGCGGAAACGCTGGTGCGGGAGCGGCTGCGCGGCGGGCCGTATCGCTCGCTGCGCGATCTGATCCGGCGCACCCGGCTGAAGCGCGAAGTGCTGGAACGATTAATCCTGCTCGGCGCCTGTCGCAGCTTCGGCCTGCACCGGCGCGAATTGCTCTGGCAGCTTGGCCTGATCATCGCCGACCGACGGGTCGGTAGCCGGAAGCGAGCGATTGGCTGGCAACTGGCGCTCGACCTGCCGGTGCGTCAGGATATGGTCGAACTGCCGGAGATGGGCGAGTGGGATGAACTGCACGCCGACTACGACCTCTTAAAACTTTCGCCGGATAATCATCCGCTCGGCCTGCTCCGTCCGGTGCTGCCCGCGCACTACGTGCGGGCGGCCGATCTACCGGATCAGCCGAACCACCGGCAGCTTCAGATCGCCGGGCTGGTCGTCTGCCGGCAGCGACCGATGACCGCCAAGGGGATGCTCTTCATGCTGTTGGAGGACGAAACCGGCCTCGCCAATGTCATCGTCCACCCGCCGCTCTACAACGAACGGCGTATGGTCGTGCGTGGTTCGCCCTTCGTGACGATCACCGGACGGCTCCAGTTGCGCGACGGCACGGTCAACATCGTGGCGAGCGACATCGAAACACTCGACGCCAGCGCACCCGAGCCGCCGACCTCGCCCACCGTCCAATCGCTGCTGGAGCAGGCGAGCCAGCTCCGGACGCTCCCCGCCGAGCGCGATGACGAACTCCTCGCCCAGCTGCGACTGACGGCGCCACCGGCGCACGATTTTCGGTAGTGGACGCGGAACGTGATTTAATGACGTGCTCAATCACGCAAAGCATTTTATAGTAGCCCGATATGTGGGCTTGCCTGAACGATTCACGATACGCGGCGATAGTTGATGGGGAGAGTATCGGTGGCACGAGCGGCGGCGATGCAACCGAATGAACGGCGCACGCTCGCGCTGATTTGCGCCGGACACTTCATGTCGCATTTCTGGTCGATCACCCTGCCGGCGCTCTTTACCGTGCTGAGCGTCGTCTTTGACGTCAACTTCGTGCAACTCGGCCTGCTCATGACCGTCTTCAGCATTACCAATGCGCTCTTTCAGATTCCCTGCGGCTACGTTGTCGATCGCTACGGCCCCAAGTGGATTCTGGTCGCCGGAATCCTGGTCGATGCGACCGCGTTCGCCGCCTGCGCCATCGCACCGAACTACCTGACGCTGCTCATCCTTATGCTGGTTGCCGGTGCCGGCCAGGCGGTCTTTCACCCGGCCGACTATGCCATCCTGTCAGCCCTCTTTCCGAAAGAACGATCCGGGAAGACCTATGCCGTGCATACGTTTATGGGCTTCTCCGGTGGTGCCGCGGCACCGGCGATCGTGGCCGGCCTGGCGAGCGTCTTCAACTGGCAGGTCGCGCTCGTCGCGACCGGACTCGCCGGCGGGGCGGTCGGTGTGCTGATCGCGATCTTGATGCACGCTCCCGAGCGTGCACCGGCGCACGTGCCGGCTGTCGCGACCACCGGTGCCGCGCGAAAACGGCGCCTCGCGGGCGTGGGGTCGATGCTGAGCCGAACACTTCTTCTGCTCTTTGGCTTCTATATCTTCAGCTCGATGTTCATGTCGGGCGCACAATCATTCCTGCCCTCGACCCTGACGGCGCTGTTCGAAATGCCGAATAACACCGCCAACCTGTTGCTCACGACGTTACTGGCGGCGATGGCGTTTGGCGTGCTGGTGGGTGGTGTCTTTGCCGATCGAATCGAGGATCAGTCGCGATTGGTCGGGGGCTGCATGCTGGCCGGAACGATCTTCATGGTCCTCATCGCGCTCTTCCGACTGCCGATTTGGTCACTCTTCATCGTGCTGGCCGCCGCTGGACTGGTCCAGGGGGCGATCAGTCCGAGTCGCGACAAGCTGGTACGCGACGCGGCCCCGGAAGGCTCGACCGGAACGAGCTTCGGCTTTGTGTCTGTTGGACTCAGCGTCGGAGGGATCATCGCTCCGCTGCTGCTCGGCGCGTTTCTCGATCACGGGAATGCCGTCATCGTCTTCTGGTCGCTCGCGGCCTTTACTCTGATCGCGATGGTGATGGTGCTTATACCGGGAACGCCGGCCGCTGCGTCCAGGTCCGACGATGCCGGCCACGGTCCAGCGGCGGCCACGACCAGGCCCGGCGCTGGAGCGCGTGGACGCTAGCGTGCCGAGGTGACCGCACCGCAATGGCCTTATATTGACCGGGGTGACGCGACGTTCTGACCGGTTCGTCGCGCGCCGGGGAAAACGCAAGCAACAGAGAGCAGGACAGATGGCACAAGCGGGGGCGATGGGGGTAGGCGAGCGGCGGACGTTGGCGTTGATCTGTACCGGGCATTTCATGTCACATTTCTGGTCGATCACGATGCCGGCCCTCTTCACCGTGCTGAGCGCAGTCTTTAACGTCAACTTCGTGCAACTCGGTTTGATGATGACCGTCTACAGCATCGCCAACGCCCTCTGCCAGATTCCGTGCGGCGTCATCGTCGATCGCTATGGTCCGAAGTGGATTCTGGTGGGTGGGATCTTTCTCAACGGCATCGCCTTCGCGGGCTGCGCGCTGGCCCCGAACTACGCGACGTTGCTGGTGCTCATGTTGATCGCCGGAACCGGTCAGGCGGTCTTTCATCCGGCCGACTACGCCATCCTCTCAGCGCTTTTTCCGAAGGAACGCGCCGGCAAGACCTATGCCGTTCACACGTTCATGGGCTTTTCCGGCGGTGCCGCCGCGCCGATTATCGTGGCCGGTCTGGCGAGCATCTTCAACTGGCAGGTCTCGCTGGCGGTAACCGGCATCATCGGCATCGGGGTCGGGCTGCTAATCGCGGTGTTGATGGTGGCGCCAGAGCTCGAAAAGGCGGTGCCGGCGCCGAATCGCGAACGGGAGCAGGATTCAAGTCAGTCCTGGCACGCGAGCGTCAGTTCCATGTTGAGCCCGACGCTCCTTCTCCTGTTCTGCTTCTTCGTCTTCAGTTCGATGTACATGTCGGGTATTCGCTCCTTCCTGCCGTCGACGCTCACCGCACTCCTGTCGATGTCGAACGGTACGGCCAACGCGATCCTGACGGCCTTCATGACCGCGTTGGCGGTTGGCGTGCTGCTCGGCGGCGTCTTCGCCGATCGGACGGCCAATCAAGGGCGGTTCATCAATGGCTGCATGTTGATCGGGGTCGTCCTGATGATCCTGATCGCCCTCTTCCGTCTGCCGACCTGGGCGCTCTTCCTCGTATTGATCGTGGCCGGTCTGGCGCAGGGTGCCGTCAGCCCGAGCCGCGACAAGATGGTGCGTGAGGCGGCACCGCAAGGTTCGGCCGGAAAGAGCTTCGCCTTCGTCTCAGTTGGCCTGAGCGTCGGCGGCATCGTGGCGCCGCTCGTGCTCGGCGCGTTGCTCGATCAGAACGAAGCGGCGCTCGTCTTCTGGGTGCTCGCCATCTTCAGCGTGGTCGCCATGGTCACGGTGCTCCTGCCCGGCAGGGCAACGCGAGATGGACTTGCCGAAGAGTTGAAGCGGTCTCCAGATGCTGTATCCGCATCGAAAGGACCAGGCATCAGCACTCAGAGACGGTGAAGACGTCAAGTGTTTTCTGAAGTCGATCGGTTAAATGCTTTAGTCAGACTATTTTGCCGGGTTAGTCAGTGAATAGGTAAACCCAAGCTGTCATGGCAATAATGTGAACGTGCGAACCCACTTGTGAAACGCGATCACCGCTGCCTCAACATCTTCCCCAAACACTTCACCGGACAGGCTGCTTTTGACTTGAAGTTTGCTCGCAACTTCCGGTCTTCGAAGGCTGTCGACAGCCTTATCGATGTCTATCCCAGCATCCGAGATAACACCGGCGATGGTATATGCTATCGAGTAGCGGCGGGCCCATAACGCGGCGCCACCCAATTCCAATAAACATATGCTTGATGAATACCTCGATCTTGGCCCTATACCCTTCTGGACAATCGTCGCGATTTCGCTTACCCCATCCACGACTAGATGAGACGAAAAGTAGTCTGCATACATGCCGCTCGCCAACAACTCTGCATAACGCTCAATCGAAAAGCTCGCATCGGCATCCGTCTCCTGATCAGCTGCCAAATCGCGGCACAGTGCCCCCATCTCTTTGACTGCCTGTTGTAACGGCACACGACTCCGAATATGAAAGAGGAGCTTCGCCACGTCTGCCCAAGCAGAAACCACCGACGTAACTGAGCGGCCCTTTGAGTGTTGCTTGGCTAACAGGCCGAGTCGCACAGCAGCGGATTCTGCGATATAGGAATTCGGAAATTGCAGTGAGAGGCTGCAGATCGATAGGAGTGCCTCATGTATTGATTCGATGTTGAACTCGTCGTCCCCTTCTGTGGCGATTCGAAACACTCTCTCAAGACTGACGATCAAAGCTGTAGCTGGTCTGAATGGTACGGAATCGTCCCTCCGATCTCTAGGTGTAAAGCGACTGAGGCTCGCAAGAAGCAGAACTTTTGCTAGCCGTGCTACCTCTCGAAATGCATCGCGATCTGATGCTGCGATTGAGTCATCCATCAACCTGCAGAGAGCAGCAATAAGGTCTACGATTTCTTCGATGGCCGAGCTTTGAGAAATTTCAATCGCTGATTCTAAGAGTGCCTTGGCCCGGGAACGCGACGAGGGGTCGTGAGTGACTACTACAGCGACAACGCTGCCTACTGACACCTGATCGCCAGGCCTTCGTATCATTAGAACCTCGTTCTTGAAGAAGAAATGTATTGACATTCGTTCGTTGAGAGAGGAAAAATACTCATCTGCGGTCCGCAGTTTCTCTAAATCGATCTGTAGAATTCCGCTGCGTGTCGCAATTATCGGCAGATGCTGTCGAGAAACTGGTGGACCAAATACCTCCCGTACATTTCTAAAGTAACCTTTCGAGTCCTCCCAAGCACGCTTATTGGAGTGTGCCGTCACATACTCTTTGGCGGCGGCTTCTGATATCTTGATCTTGCGTCGTGTCATTAACAGCGCAACAGCTTGAGTGTCCTGAGCTCGAAGTAGATCATAAACTACGAGTCCTAAGTTACCGAATGAAGTTACTAGCGTTACTGCGGCCCAAAGCTGAACATTTGCTGGCTCAATATCTAGAAACGTCCCGCCAACATAAACCCAAGCGATGCTGATGGCGAAAAAGCCGTAAGCGAACATGATACGCGGAGAAGTTGCGACTACAAGAGTGCCGAGACGTGGAAACCGCCCGGAC
>CALAGB010000550.1 GCA_937891245.1 uncultured Thermomicrobiales bacterium
GGGCTACGGCAAAGACGACACACGCGCCTCATTCAGCAACTATGGCTCGGCCGTGACGATCTACGCTCCTGGAGTCAACATCCTTTCGACCTGGCCAATCGGCAACACGAACGACGGTGCCGACGGCACGAGCGGGCTCAACACGATCAGCGGCACGAGCATGGCGACACCGCACGTCACCGGTGCCGTGGCGCTCTATCTGATCAATCATCCGGGCGCGACACCGGCGCAGATCAAGCAGGCACTGGTCAGCAATGGCGAAGCGGGCAACTGGGGCAGCCCCTATGGCAGCCAGCCCCTGCTCAACGTGAACAACGCGGCCTTCGGTCCGGCAGTGCCGACACACAGTATGAGCGTCAACGCCATTTCGGTTACCACTTCTCCGGCGATCAGCGGGCTGGCCAACAACGTCTCGGTGACGATCACCGACAGCGGTAATTCGAACGAAACCGGCGTCAGCGTGACCTTGACCGATGGGAGCAGCACGGTCGGAACGCAGGGTTCGCTCAACTTCACGGCCGGGCAGTCACAGACGCTCACCTTCCCCTGGACGCCGAGCGGCAGCGGGAACCATACGTTGACGGCCACCGTGACCTACAACGGCGGCGCGTCGGCGAATAATTCGACGACGGTAAACGTCGAGCCATTCCTGGTCGATGTCGAAATCAGTTCAGTCACTGCAATCACCACACCGATTCAGGGCCAGACGACCACCCTCCGAGTGCACCTCAGCAACACAGGTAATCAGCCTGTATCCAATGTTCAGGTGAGTCTTTCGGCTAACATCGGCAGCGGTCCAACGGTAATTGGCAGCACGCAGACCCTCACCGGTCCCTTCCAACCCAACACGACAGCCGATTTTGACTTCTCCTGGACTCCGTCCGAAACCGGTCAGTATGCGATTAATGCTACGGTCAACTACACGGGACCGGGGAGCAATGCTAACTCGGAGTCGAATGCGTTCCCAATCACGGTTGTCTCACAGGTGCATGATGTTGCGGTCACGAACGTCAGCGTGCCGTCGTCGGTTACGCAGGGTCAGTCGGCCACGGTATCCGTCAGCGTGAAGAACAACGGAACAACGAGCGAATCGGTGCTCGTGTCTTTGACGAGCAGTCCGAACAATGGCGCGGGGAATCCGGCGTCGCGGACCGTCCAACTCAATGCGGGACAGTCGACAACGGTATCGTTCACTTGGTCGACCACAACGTCGACGAGTACCGGAAGCTACTCGCTCACCGGCCACGCATCCATCTCACCGGAGACCGACGCGACGCCCGCGGATAACGACCGCACGGCATCGAACCAGATCACTGTCAACGCTCCATCTACGGGTAGCGGCTGGGGTTGGGGCGGGTTCGGCGGAGGTGGCTGGTTTTGGGGCGGGTTTGGCCGGTGATCGAAACGGCTGAACGGGCCATCAGCTAACCGCGCGGGCAACACCATACGCACGAAAGCAGAGCGGGCGCGGCAATACCGCGCCCGCTCCCTGTACCGGCCGGTATCTGTCGCTAACGCTCGCGCTTGGCGATGCGGCCGCCGAAGCGGAGCCATTCGATGGCGCCGTCGGTGTCGCGCAGGAATTCGCCCCGAGCGCCTTTGTACGGTGTGTCGACCCCGATGACGCGCTCATCCTGATGCAACGTGAGGCGCGTCGGTGGTGGCGGGTCACCCGGCTTCGAATCGCGCAGCGGGAAGCCGCCACGTGGTGTCGCCTGCAGCACAAGCACGCCGTCTTCGACCGTGAGATCGAGGTCCGAGAGCGCGGCATGGTAGCGACCGGCGTACTCCGCCAATTGCTCGGCGGTCCGCTCCAGCAGCGGCGGCTCCGGCTCCACCAGGCCGAGGTATTCGCGCAGCGCCCAATTCACCGTCGAGCCGTGCAGTTCGACTCCGCGGTTGGCGTTGGTCAGCACGGTGATGGCAAAGCCCTCGTCCGGCGCAAAGAGGAACGCAGACATCTGACCGTTCGTCGCGCCGCCGTGCCGCACCAGCTTGGTACCGTCGATTTCGTTGACCATCCAGGTGATGCCGACGGCGCCGGAATTGCTGCCGGCCGGCGTGGTCGGAGCCTGCATCTCGTCCATCGTCGCCCGCTGCAGCAGTCGCTCACCATTGGGGTTCGTGCCGTCACCCATCTGGAAACGGGCGTAGCGCAATTGATCGCGCGCCGTCGACGCAACGGCACCGGCCGGATACGTTGCGCGGGTCAAGCCCCAGGGTAGCGCCACATGCGTCTCGTTCGAACCGACGATATGGCCGACCGCGAACCGGTGGACCATCACGTCCTCGGGATAGAAGAACGAGCGGTCCATCCTGAGTGGTGCGAAGACGAGATCGTGAATCGCTTGCTCATATGTTTGGCCGCTGGCGATCTCGATCATCCGTCCGGCGATATAGAAGGCGGCGTTGTTGTACGACCAGACTTCGCCGAGCGGCGTCAACTGCGGCAGATCGACCATGCGCTCGACGATCCTGGCCCGGGCATCGTCGCCGGGCCCGGTGTCATCGAAATAGTCGCCAAGCCAACCGCCGGTATGGTTGAACAGATGGCGGAGCGTCACGCGCGCCGCAGTCTCTTCCGATTGAAGTTCGAGCGAGGGAATGTAGCGACGTACTGGTGTATCCAGATCGAGCTTCCCCTCTTCGACCAGGCGCATCGCCGCCGTGGCAGTGAACGTCTTGGTCGTCGAGCCAATCTGAAAGATCGTGTCGCCGTCTACCGGCAGCGGATTGGTGATGCTGGTGACGCCGAAACCGGCGAGATACTCAGCACCGCCATACTGCACACCGACCGCGACTCCAGGAACGCTCAGCCGCGCCATCTCACTCTGGATGAACGCGCCGAGCTTTTGAAAGAGCGCCGACCCATCCCGCGACGTGCCTGCTTGCGCCATCCGCATCTCCCATCCCTCATGCAACATGCTGGCGTATACGGAAGAACCGCACGCCTGTGGCAGTCTCGCATCCGGCCGCGAAGCTGTCGAGACCGCGATCTGCTCGCCGGTTACCCTACCGGTTTAAAGGCGCCGTAGATCGCATGGCCGTACCAGAACCAGAAACAGTCGGCCCCCGTCAGGCCGGCCTCTTCGAACCAGCGGAACTGCTCGTGCAGACCGGACGGCATATCGAACTCCAGGTCGGGCGTGGCGTAGTGATTCCAGCCATCACGCACAAAGGTGTGATAGTAGTCGAGCGTGCCGGTGACCCGTACCGCATGCTCCTTAACGTAGGCATCCCACATCAGGGCGTACTGCCGCCAGCTGCGCTCAGTCGTTGGCTCTATCAGATCCTGCAGCAGCAGCGCGCCGCCCGGCGCTAATCGCGTTGCCAGATCGCGATAAAGCACCCGCTTGCCCGGCCCATCGAGGTGATGAATCGCAAGCGACGCGACGAAACAGTGGACCGCAGCGGGGAGCGCATCAAGCCAATCACGCTCGCGCAAGTCGAACGGGCGCGCCTCGAAGCGCTGACCGTAGGCGGCCAGATTCGTGCGGGCGCGCTCCAGCATCAGCGGCGAGTAATCGAGCCCGATGACGCGGCAGTGCGGGAAACGCATCAGCAACGCCTGGCTGAGCAGCCCGGCGCCGCAACCGAGATCGACCGCGACGAACATCTGGTCGGCCTCAGCCGGTACCAACGCCGTGAGTAGCGCATTCTGCTCGGCGCGATGCGGAAAGACAACATCCGCAAATTCAAGGAACTGCTGTGAGTTTTCCTCTGACCAGTTCTGTTCGGTTGCGTCAGCATTCATGATCGCTCCCTCCAATGGAATCAGGGTGATTTGCCAACGATTGTACTTATCCGCACTCCCGCGAAAAGGCGCGCGAACTCCGAATGACGGGGCCTTTGGGTGATGCCCCGATCCCCGAGTGAGCAGGTACGATAGCGTGGACGAATGGGAAGGCGCAGAGAAGGGGTTCCAACGGATGATCGTGGTTACAACGGAAAAGATCACCGGCTTTCGGGTGGTTGAAGTCAAAGGGCCGGTATTCGGGGTCGTGGTGCGTAGCCGGGGAATTGGCGGGAACATCATGGCAAGCCTGCGCACGATCGTCGGCGGCGAGATCAAGGAATACACCGAGATGCTCGAAGAGGCCCGGCTGCACGCGCTCGATCGCATGGTCCAGAACGCACACAAGATGGGCGCCAATGCCGTCAACATGATGCGCTTCGATTCGTCGGAAATGGGCAAGACGATGAGCGAAATCGTCGCCTACGGCACGGCCGTCTTCGTCGAGCCGGAGCGCGAGTAGGTGTTCCGCCAGCTACTTCTGAGTCTCGGCCTGACCATCTTCCTCCTTGGTGTATTTCTCATCGCGATCGGCCTCGCGATTCCCTTTGGCCTATATCTCTGCGTCGCCGGGTTGATCTTGGCGTTCGGCATCCTACTCGAACGACGCGGTTACCGGCCACAGGTCAATCGCGCCAGCGGGCAGTGGCAGGAGACAGGCGAACGTTTCATCGACCCGGTCTCCGGCCATCTCATCGTCGTGCGCTACAACCCGGAAACCGGTGAGCGAGACTACGTTGAT
>CALAGB010000551.1 GCA_937891245.1 uncultured Thermomicrobiales bacterium
GGTGAACGCAGTGCGGCCGAGCCGTCCCGGATCGTCGGAGGTGGCAATGGCCCGACTGCTATCTTCGGCGGCACGATTGAAGTAGAGCCACCAGAGGGCGACACTGCCGAAGAAAGCGACATCAGCGCCCCGATCACCGGTAAGTCGAATGACTTCTCTGAGATGGACGCCCCGGTTACGACGATCGATTCACCAAACGCAATGATCACAAAATTCTGGCAGCGTACCGCGATGTGGCCACCGTCGATGTTCCAATCGGTCGTCATCGAGCGGCCGATTCCGGTCGTGACAAAGCCCATGGCCGGTGCGAGATAATCGATCACCACCGCTGAGATCCAGATGACATCCCGTCAGTTGCCACCAGCGGACCCACCGGCGATCCGGAGAAGGGCGGCGACGCTGGACCAGGCGAGGATTCGCTCGAAGTTTCTCCGCAGGCGCGCATCGTGGTGTAGCGAGATAACGACGAAGAGCGAACGCCCGATCTGCATCAACGCGTAGGCAGCGGCGAATACGAGACCGCGCGAGCCGAACGCTTTGGGCAACGCCGCGGCCATGATCAGGCTTGTCAGCATTATTCCAACGAGCATCGCGCGGATGCCGGTGTGGTCGGGATCGAACCCGTTGGTGATCCAGGCGGTGTAAACCCAGGCCCACCAGACGGCAAGCAGGAGCAAAAGCGTATGGAGCGCGCCGGTCACGTTGAGGTTTTCGAGCAAGAGGTGCAAGAGCTGGGTGACGGCAAAGACGTAGACGAGATCGAAAAAGAGTTCCATCTGCGTGACGCGCTGGCCGTCATCCGAATGCCGGCGCAAGATGCGGTCGAGCGCTTCTGGTCGGGATTGTTCGCTGCTGCTCATGCGTCGTTCCGTTACGGCTCAGGACCTCAATGGGATCGTAACGATAGCAAGCGAATAAACGTCCGCACAATCCGCTGCTGCCTGACACGGAGCAACGGCGCCCACGTTGCTTTGAAACAACGCGGGCGCGCTGGATAAGTCCGTTTGACAGGTTGTCTAATCGGCTGCCACGGCGGTTGCCGCGTCGGTGATGGCTTCGCGGATCAGGCTGTAGTCCGCTTCGTCGATGTGATGCACGTTGCCCTGGAAGGCGAGCGTCCAATTTTCGGCCGGCCAGCGCTGAACGTACGTCATGGCGCGTGCGAGCGGCTCGGCCGGGATGTACTCACCGGGCGGCAGAATCACATCGGCGGCGATATTGACACGGAAGGGGTAATCCTCGTCGGCGCGCTTCTTGTTTGTACTGCGCCAGATGATCGTATGGTCCTCGAAGTAATCCGAGGTGACCGTGACAATTCCACCGAATGCCTTGATACCGGTGAGATAATAGATAAACTTATCGCCCGGTTTCATCTGTTCGGCTTTCTTGCGGTGCCGGCTTTTCAACCCTTGGACCGTGAAGCCGAGTTCCCGCGTCTTGTTGAAATTCTCCACCGGCCCGACGATGATCCAATAGTTCGGTTCGGCCATAGCCTGCTCCTTTCCGTAAAAGTGTGCCTATTATGCCATAAAATATGCGTTCGTACGCATACAATCCCGATATGACGTTGCCCACCTGTGCCCACTGCTGCATACTAGCCGTGGGGACGTGAACCGCAAGATGGGAGCAACCAATCGTGGCGCAACCCACGGTCATCGCACAGCTCGAGGCAGCGCTCGGTCGCGAGAGCGTGCTCTCGAGTTCGAATGAGTTGACGGTTTATGAATACGATGGCTCGGATGAGGTGCTTGCCGGAAGCCATCGTCCCGATGTTGTTGTATTGCCGCAGACCGCGCAAGAGGTGCAGCAGGTGGTCAAGATCGCGACCGCCGCTGGCATGCCGGTCACGGCTCGCGGCGGCGGAACCGGCCTGGCAGGTGGTGCGATCGCGGTGCAGGGCGGCGTCCTCGTTTCGCTGACCAAAATGGATCGCATCCTGGAAGTCAACACGCGTGACCGCTACGCGTTGGTCGAGCCGGGACTCATCAATCTTGATCTGTCCCAGACGACGAGCCGCGACGGATATTTCTTCGCGCCCGATCCCTCGTCCCAGCGCGCGTGCACGATCGGCGGCAACGTCGCCAACAATTCGGGCGGGCCGCACTGCCTCAAATACGGCGTGACGGTCAATCATATTCTCGGGCTGGAAGTCGTTCTGCCGGATGGCGAACTGCTCTGGGTCGGTGGGCCGGCGCCGGATGTGCCGGGTGTCGATCTGACCGGCATCCTCGTCGGTTCGGAAGGGACGCTCGGCATCGTCACCAAGGCGATGGTCCGGCTGACGCGCACGCCCGAGGCGACCGATGTCCTGCTGGCGGCTTTCCCATCGATCGAAGCGGCGTCGAGTGCCGTTTCCGCGATCATCGCGGCGGGCGTCTTGCCGACGGCGCTGGAGATGATGGATGCGCTCACGATCACGGCGGTCGAGACGGCCTACCATGCCGGCTATCCGCGCGATGCGGCGGCGGTGCTGCTGATCGAGATCGATGGTTTGCGCGAAGTCGTCGCCGAAAATACGCGCCTGATTTCCGTGATTTGTGAGCAGCAGGAAGCGACCGAAGTTCGCGTGGCGAGCACGCAGGAAGAGCGAGATCTCCTCTGGCTCGGCCGGAAGGCCGCGCTCGGAGCGATGGGTCGACTGGCGCCGAACTACTACCTGCAGGACACGGTCGTGCCACGCACGAAACTGCCGATCACCCTGCAACGCGTTGAAGAGATCTCCAAAGACTACAAGCTGCCGGTAGCGAATGTCTTCCACGCGGGGGACGGGAATTTGCACCCGTTGATCCTCTTCGACCGCTACAAGCCGGGCGATATCGAGCGTGTGCTGGAGGCTGGAACCGAGATGATCCACTGGTGCATTGAGGTCGGTGGCGCGGTTTCGGGTGAGCATGGCATCGGGCTCGAAAAGAAAGACTTCTTGCCGCTCGTCTTTACGACCGAGGATCTGGCGGCGATGGCGGGCCTCAAACTCAGCTTCGATCCGCGGCAGCTCTTCAACCCTGAGAAAGTCTTTCCCAGCGGCTTCTCCTGCGGCGAGGTTTCCGCGCTCAGGCAACAGGCGCTGGCGGCACGGTTGGGGATCGATTTTGTCTGAACGTGAGAACGATCTGAAGACAACTCTATCCGACTCTGAAACATGGCCGCCGAACGTGATGGTCGATGGTCTGGCGGTTCAGAAGCAGGCGACACCTGAAACGTTCGAAGACGTTTCGGAGTTGTTGCGGACCGCGAACGGACATGGCGAGGCCGTCGTGCCGTATGGCGGCGGCACGCAGATCGGGCTCGGCAACATTCCGAGCGCGGCCGACATCGTGCTTCACCTTTCAAAGCTCGATCAGATCGCGGTGTACGAACCGGCCGATTTGACGATCTCGGTGCAGGCGGGCTGCCGTATCGAGGATCTCAACCGACTGCTCGCGGAACACGGGCAGATGCTGCCATTCGAGGTGGCGCGTCCGCGGGAGGCGACGATCGGCGGTGTTTATTCCGCCGGCATTTCCGGACCACGGCGCTTCGGACATGGTTCGATGCGCGATCTGGTCATCGGGATTACCGTGGCGTCTCCGGTCGGGGAGTTGGCGCGCGCTGGGGGTATGGTCGTCAAGAACGTTACCGGTTATGACATGATGCGGCTGCATTTCGGCGCGCTTGGCTCGATGGGCATCATTCTTCAGCTCAATTTCAAGGTCTTCCCGAATCCTCCGGCGCAACGTACCGTCGTCGCGCGTTTCGACGAATTATCCGATGCAGTCTCGGCGGCGATTGGGGTACGTGAATCGCAGCTATCACCGACCGCAATTGTTCTGTTGGACGCTGGGGGAGCGAGTACCGCGGATCTGGACGATGCGCCGTGGACGTTGCTGTTGCGTGCCGAGGGCCCGGCCGATGCCGCCGCGCAACAGACGGCGCGCCTGATCGAAGCGACCAGAACCGGCGCAATCGGTAGCGATGTACTGGATGACGAAGCAACCGAGGCGCTCTGGCTGGCGACGAATACGCTTCTCGAAGCCGCGCCGGAGGAAGCAGGCATCGGCATTCGCCTTGGTATGCCGGCTTCTCAGGCGAGTCAGATCGTCGAGCGCTTGCTCGACTCCACACAGGAGCGAGACGCGAAACGTCGTCTTTCGCTCGATTTCGGGAACGGCCTGCTCTTTGCGCGCTACGAGACTGAACCGGCGCGGACGGATGAGCTGCGTCATATTTGGGATGAGGCGCGTGTTCTCGGTACACATGCCACACTGCTCACGGCGCCGCCGACCGTCAAACATGAGATCGACGTATTCGGCGCCGAGCCGGCCGGCTTTGGGCTGATGCGGGCGTTGAAGCAGCAGTTCGACCCGTCGGGTACGCTTAATCGCGGACGGTTTATCGGCCATCTCTAGGAACGCGCGTGACAAGGGGAGCATCGTGACTGCGGAGAGCGAAGAGCGACTCGGCAATTTTCACGGACCGAATATTCCGGATGTCAACGTCATCCGTTCGTGCGTTCACTGCGGGTTTTGCCTGCCGTCGTGCCCAACGTATCGCCTGACGAAGCGCGAGCGATCGTCACCGCGCGGACGCATCTGGCTGATGAGCCAGGTAAGCCTCGGCAACCTCGAGTTGCTCGATCCGATCTTCGAAGAAGAGATGTCGCTCTGCCTCAACTGCCGCGCATGCGAGGCGGTCTGTCCGTCCGGGGTGAAGTACGGCGAGATTCTCGAAGCCTCGCGGGCGCAGATCGAGCAAAATCGCGAAACGCCGGTCACCGAGAAAGCGGCGCGCGAAGTTGCCTTCAACGTGCTCTTCAGCGATATGAAGCGCTTTCGCGTCGCGAGCCACGCATTGAAGTTCTATCAGCGTTCGGGCGTACAGAGCGCGGTGCGTAAGAGCAGGCTGCTCAACGTCATCGGGCTGGCCGAAAAGGAACAGATGCTGCCGGAGTTGAGCGACCGCTTCACTGTGCCACACGGCGAGACGATCGCCGCGCTCGGCGAAAAGCGGGGCCACGTCGCGTTGTTCACCGGTTGCATCATGAGCACCGCCTACGCCAGCGTCCACGATTCGACCATTCGAGTTCTGACCCGCAACGGCTACGATGTCACGCTGGTTTCCGAGCAGGGCTGCTGTGGCGCGCTACACGTCCATGGCGGTGCGCCGGATGGCGGCCGCAAACTTGCCCGCACCAACATCGATGCGTTCGAGTCCGCGAATTTCGACGCGATCATTGTGAATGCGGCCGGGTGCGGCGCGGCGTTGAAGGAGTATGGCCATCTCCTGAAAGACGATCCGGCGTACGCTGAGCGCGCGAGTACCTTTTCCGCGACGGTTCGGGACGTGGTCGAGTTTTTGGGTGATGTCGGTTTGTCGGCAACGCCCGGGCCGCTTCATTGGACCGTGACGTATCAAGAGCCGTGTCACCTGGCGCACGCACAGCGCATCACAAAGCAGCCGCGGGCACTCATTAAAGCGATTCCAGGGCTGACGCTGATCGAGATGCCGGAGTCATCGCTCTGTTGTGGCAGCGCCGGCATCTACAACCTGATCCAGCCCGACATGTCGAGCGCGCTGCTCACGCGGAAGCTCGATAACGCACTTTCGACCGGCGCCGAGGCAATCGTCTCGGCCAATCCGGGCTGCATGCTGCAGATCGCAGCCGGGCTCCGGGCGCGTGGCGATCGACGACCGGTAATTCATCTGGTTGAGCTGCTGGATCGTGCCTACGCGGCGGCCGAAGCCGGCACCGAACCGGAACCCGTCGCGGCTGACTGAGGCGGGCTGCGGCTCAGAGCACCGATTCATTGCCCGGCGTCAGCACGCGACGCGCGAGCGCGAACGGCGGCGCGCCCAGCGCCAATACACGATCGTGAAAAGTACGGAGTGAGAACCGCTCGCCTTCGAGCGACTGCACATCGGCGCGCAGCTTGCGCATCATCAGCTTCCCAAGCGTGTAGTTGAGATAGCCGGGATCGAAGGTGCCACGCACGGCTTCGGCACGCGCCGGCGCTTCTTCCAGGAACGCCTTCGACTTCAGGAGATCGGTGGCCTCGTCGAGTGACATGCCGTAGGCGTGCATCTTGATCGAGGCCACCAGGCGGCAGTTGCGTAGCAACGCTTCTTTCAGTTGCGCCAGCCGGTAACGCGGATCGCCGCCGCCGAATCCTTCTTCCAACATCATTTCCTCGACATAATGGGCCCAGCCTTCGATAAATGAATACGAGAGGGCCATACGCCTCACCGGTGAAGCGACGTCGCGGAGATGGAGGAAATGGATGAAATGACCGGGATACGCTTCGTGTATCGAGATGCCCGGTAAACCACTGCGGTCGAAATTCGAAAGCCATTCCTCACGTCGCTCTTCGTCCCAGTCCGCTTCCGGCGGCGTGACGAGGTAGAACGATTCAACCGATTCGTCTTCGTATGGGCCGGCGGTGTCCATCATGGCAAACGCCCAGCGGAGGAAGCTCGGGGTCTCCTCGACGAGGCAGCGCGATTCCGACGGAACCGAAACGATCGCATGATCAATGAGAAATTGCCGTAGATCTTCGAGGACGTTGGAGACTTCCGCTACGAGTCGATCGGCCGACGGATGATCACGGCCCTGTCGCCTGAAGATCTGTTCGACCGTTAGCGTGGGATCGATTTGAGCCGCGGTGACGCGCGCTGCCTCGAGATTTCGCTCCAGGTCGGCTTCTCCGATGCGCAGCAGCTGGTCGAGATCGATGTCGACCAACTCACCGTAGTAGACGAGTTTTCGGAGCAAATCCGGCCCGATCGCGAAAGAGTCAGACGCCGTTTCCAATCGGTGTTCCAGCATGGTGACGAACTGATCGATCGCCGCCAGGGCGTCCGCGATTTCAGCGTCGACCGAGACGGTCGCACCGGCTTCGGCCAATGCGAGCGGGACGTCGTCGCGCAGAAAGGCTGCCGCGCCTTTAAAGACGTCGATGGAGGTTTCGATGACGGGCCGTGACAGATCGTGATCGAGCACATCGGTGGCATTGGCGAGCACAGTCGGAATGCGGGCGGCTTGCGTTTTCAGCGCGGCTGCTCGCTCATCGATCGGTGCGTAACTTCGCATGAGATACCCGCTCAAATCGATGTCATCTGACCAGGCGATCGGGTTGCGAGCGCGATCGCGCAATTCGGTCAACTGAAACTGCTCGAAGCGGAGTTGCGCGAGCAAGAGGTCGAGGTCGAAACGTTCGTCATCGTTCAATTCGTCGGAGGAAATGGCTGCCAGGGCGGTCGTCTGCTCATCGAGACGGGCGACACGCGCCCCAATTCCCGCACGACTATGATTGGGAACGAGTCCGTCGTAGCGATGTAACCCGAGCCAGCGCGCTTCGGTCGGACGCGACGCATAGAAATCATCAAGAATCGCGTTTACGAGTGCGTTGAGTTGAGACATGGTCTAGCGAACTCCCATCGAACGTGATCATTTCGGATGCCTGAGGAGTGTCGTTCCTCGTTCCGGACGGACACGACCCATCAAGGCGGCGCCTGAAATCCGGCCGCGAATCTTGAACTGATACACTATGACCGCTGACCCACGATGGTGGGCCAGTCGGCTGTTCTCACGAGGGGTCCACACCGCATGGTTCGTCGATTGCTCGCGCTCCTGTTTGTTGCGTTCCTGTTCGCTATCCCGCTTTCCGCTTCGGCCGATACGACGGCGACGATATCGGGAACCGTAACGAATGGGACAACCGGCGGAGGTTCTGTCGCGGGTCTGACCGTTACGTTGTACGAATATCAAGGTATGAACGTTGTCAAGCAGTATACCGGAACGACGGACGATAGTGGAAAGTATGTCTTTAAAGATCTGCCGGTCGTTGAAGGAGAAGGGTATATTGCCCACGTAGAGTATTCGAATATCGATTTCCCCGGCACGCTGCTACTCATGCCCCAGGATGCCGGCAAAGTCGATGACATCAAGGTCTACGAACCATCAACCGATCCCTCGATCATCTCCCTCGATTCGCGCAGCATTGTGGTCAACGGAGCCGATCCCAGTTCGCGGCTCGTCAGCCTTTTCGAGATTTTGGCGGTCAGCAACAAGAGCGATCATGCCTACATCGGCAAGGATGGCGTCGTTTTGCGGCTCGGTCTGCCCGATGGCGCTGCCCAGATCACCCCTCAGCCTGGCTTCGAGTTCGGCAACCCGAGAATCGAAAACGGCACGCTCATCACGACCGGAGCCATCGTCCCCGGCGATCAGACCGCGCTTATTGCGTACAGCCTGCCGTACACCGGTACGAGCAAAACCGTGACGATCGCCACCTCGATGCCGACTTCGAACGAACGCTTCCTCGTCAAGGACGGCTCCTACGACATCAGTTCACAGGTTTTCAATGACGCAGGGCTGGTTGATGTGGGTGGCGACAAATACCACGTTCTTTCGGTCGACAAACCGATCGTCGGTGACTCGCTCTCGGTCGATATTCTGGGTCTGCCGAAGGCTGGGGGCGGCAGCGAATCGAGCAACGGCCCGCTCTACGCCGCCATCGGGGCCGGGGCCCTGATCATCATAGCCGGTGTGCTGGTCTTCCTGGTCTTGCATCGCCGTAAGCGGACGCAGGCGCTTGCGCTGGCCGAGGCTGGTATCTCGACGGGCATGAACGGCCACTACGACGATGAACGCCTGGCACTGGCGGCTCAGTTGAACGAGCTGGATGAGCGCCGCGCAGCCGGGACGATCGATGATGTCGAATATCAGAACAACCGCCAGCAGGTCATGCGGGATCTACGCGAACTGATGCTCAAGGGCCGCGGACTCGACGATCTCGATAAGTAACCGCTCGTTCAGCAATCTCAATCTCTCTTCGGGACGCTCCTGTGCTAGCATGCACACGCTCGCTGAACGCGACGGTGCATGCGCTTCCGTCGCTTGCCCGAAAGGAGAATGCCGTGGCTGAACGCCGCACGCTGACACCCGAAGATATCTACAACATCGCCTTGGTCAACGATGCCCGTATCTCACCGGATGGCCGCCAGGTCGTCTTTGTCCGCACCGAGCTCAATCGTGACAAGAATGAATACCGCTCGTCGCTGTATCTCGTGCCAACTGCCGGCGGCGATAGCCGTCGCTTCACCGGCGCCGGCGCCAAAGATATGTCGCCACGGTGGTCGCCAGACGGCACACGCATCGCGTTTCTCTCGAATCGATCCGGCTCCAATCAACTCTGGTCGATCCCGCTCGGTGGCGGTGAGGCGGCCCAATTGACCGATCTGCCCGAGCCGGTTTCTTCGTTTGCCTGGTCGTCGGATGGTCGCCGTCTCGCGTTCGTTTCCAAGGCCGATCAGCAAAAGATCGATGAAGCGAAAGCCAGGGTGGACGCGGACGAGAAGGACGAACCGAAGAGCGACGCCGTGCGGATCACGCGGTTGCGTTATCGCTCGGACGGCACACCGGGCTTCCTCGACAACAAGCCGACTCATATCTGGACGGTCGAGGCTGAGGGTGGAGCGCCGAAGCAGATCACCAGCGGCGATTTTGATGACGGCGCACCCGCCTGGTCGCCGGACGGTACCCAGATCGTCTTCGTGTCGAATCGCAACGAGGAGCGCGAAAAGAAGCGCGGTAGTGAGATCTGGGTCGTGTCGGCCAACGGCGGTGAGCCGGCCGCGGTTGTCACCGGTGTAACAGCCGATTTCTCCAACCCGGCCTGGTCCCCGGATGGGACGTTGATTGCCATCGAAGGGCACAATAACGCCTTTGCCGGCGGTGCGATCGGTGCGGACCTCTGGGTGGTGCAGCCGGATGGCAACGGGTTGCGTAACGTCACCTCGGCGCTCGATCGGACGATCGGCGATAACGGAATGTCCGATACAGCCAGTAGCGCGAACGGCGGGCTTGTCTGGAGTCCGGACAGTTCCTCTGTCTTCGTTTCGGTCTCTGACAGCGGCAATACGCACGTGCGTCGGGCGAATATCAGCAGCGGTGAACCGACGCTCGTCTTGGGCGGAAATCGCCGCGTGATGAACTTCAGCGTCAGCGCCGACGGCTCGAAGCTCGCCTACACCGTTGCCACTTCGACCGTACCCTGCGATATCTACGTGAGCACCGCGGACGGCAGCGATGAGACCCGCTTGACAGCCGTCAACGATGAGTTCTTCTCCGCAGTTGAGATCAGTGTGCCTGAGGAGATTCATGTTCCGAGCCAGGCGGATGATCATGCCAACATCCACGGCTGGATCATGAAGCCAATCGGCTTTGAGGCGGGCAAGAAATATCCGCTCGTGTTGGAGATCCACGGCGGTCCGCATGCCATGTATGCGAACGCCTATTTCCACGAGTTCCAACTGCTCGCGGCGCAGGGATACGTCGTCGTTTACGGCAACCCGCGCGGCAGCCAGGGCTACGGCAGCGATTTTTCGTCGTGTACGAAGGGCGTTTGGGGATCGTCGGATATGCCCGATGTCATGGCGCTGGTCGATTACACTATCGACCAGGGCTACGTTGATGCGACTCGTCTCGGCGTAACCGGTGGCTCGTATGGCGGCTTCATGACGAACTGGATCATCGGTCACACCGACCGGTTCAAGGCCGCCGTGACGCAACGACCGGTCAGTAACATGCATAGCTTCTACGGCACGAGCGATATCGGCTCGACGTTCGGCGATTACGAGACGGGTGGCACACCCTGGGCGAACACCGAGCAGTTCATCAAGATGTCACCGATCACCTACGTCGATAAGATCAAGACGCCGTTACTCATCATTCATTCCGAGGAAGACTATCGCTGCCCGATCGAGCAGGCCGAACAGCTCTTCGTCTCGCTCAAGATGCTCAACCAGACCGTCGAATTGCTCCGCTTCCCGAACGAAAGCCATGGTCTGTCACGAATGGGCAAGCCAACCCACCTCGTCGAGCGCCTGCAGGCGATCCTTGGTTGGTTCGAGGAGTATTTGTAGCAGGAACCTCCGCCGCGCTACTCCGTCGATGACGCGCGGTCGGCCTGGATCAGTTCGAGGCCGGCCGCCTTGATCCGTTCGCGGAGATCGGTCGGAATATCGCGTTCGAGGAGCCAGCGATCGAGCATCTTTTCCGGTATGAGGGCATCTTCGTCGTTGATGTCGACGCGTGAGCGACGTTGCAGGTCGACATCGCGCCGCACGTAGGCGACCCAGGCGGCACCGGTGTTCAGAAGCCAGCGGCGAACCTCATCGACCCGGATTTCATCCTCGCGTTCGGCCTCGACCTTGATGATCATGCGGACAATAGCACCGGCGATATCGGCCGAACGGCGCTCGATGAGGTGCTGGATTTTCTCCATGGGGCTGTCGGTCGCCGCTTGTATCTCCAGCGAGAGAAAGGGGCGGGTCGGAAGCGGACGGAACGTCGGGTGCGCCTTCCAGCGTCCGGTGTCGTCGCGCTCGAGATCGACCATGACGAAGCCCTTGGTTTCGCGCGCTTCGCCGAAGTCAACACGCTCGACGCTGCCGGCATAGACGACCGGTGGCGTGACGCCGATCCGTTGATAGCCGTGGATGTGTCCGAGCGCGACATAGGTGAAGGCATCGGCGGAAATTTCGGCCGGAGTGAGCACGACTTCGGCGCCGAGCATGATCGACTGCTCGGAACCGAGTTTCGCGCCCTCCAGCGAGAAATGGCCCAATAGCACGGCTGGGAGATCGGGATCGAGCTCACCGGCGCGCTGGCCGATCGCCGCGCTGATCGCTTCACTGAACTTGAGCAACTGCTCGTCGGCTGGGAGCGTGCGCAGCGACTCATGGGTCAGGACGGTGTTCCGCGGCACCCAGGGAAGCGTCACGATCTGGAGCGGCCCGCTGCGGGTGCCGAGGTTCATCTGCCCAATCGTGCGGGCGATATGAATATGGGGAATGCCGAGTGCCTGATAGATATCGATAGCGGTGGCGCGCGCCATGATACTCGGCAGATCGTGATTACCAGTCAGCAGAACCGTCGGGATCTCCGCTTCTGCCAGCCGCCGGATGCGTCGCGCGAACATGCGTTGCAGTGTCGGACTTGGGTCGCGATTCTTGAAGGCATCACCGGCGAAGAGAACGGCATCGACCTCTTCTTCAATGGCCGCGGTGATGATGGTGTCGAGCGCATGCAGAAAGTCATCAACGCGCGTGGAGAGCCCGGTGCTTGGATTGAGCGAGCCATAGTTTTCGACGCCGAGGTGCAGATCGGCGAAATGGAGCAGCTTCATTCGTCGGTTATTCCTCGCCGGGGTTCATGATTGTTGAGAGGAAATCGGGGTCAACTGCCGGTCCGGATTGCTGCTGGATCTCCTTGCGGAGTGCCGCGCCATCGTAGGTGCGAGTACGCAGCATGATCGGCATCGGGATGGCGTGACCGAGGATGAGGCATTCCTGTTTCGGACGAAGCGAGGCGAGCATTCCTCGCAATTGATTACGATCGGAGACGCCGGTCAGGACCGCGTCGATGTCGCGCTGGTCGGTGAGCAGCCCGGTGATGCGCGTGCCGATCTGGGACAGTACTTCGGGGTCGATGCCGGATGGCCGCTGATCGACGACGAGGAGCGTCACCGAGTATTTGCGCATTTCACGCGCGATCGTGCCGAAGATCGACTGTCGCGCCGCGTCCGGCGCCAGGAATTTGTGCGCCTCTTCAAGGACAACGACCAGGCGGCGAAGGTCGGTGCCGCTCCCGTTTTGCGCGGCGGTCTGTCGGAGTACCCGTTCGGTATATCGCTGGTGGATGCGGCGGGTGACGATGTTCGCCACGAGCATGTAATCGAGGAACGACTGGTATTTCCCGAATTGCAGGATGACATGGTGCTTCTTGTCGATATGTGCCATCAGATCGTCGATGGCCGAGCTTTCGCCATGATCGATGATGTAGTCGCGAGACTGCAGTAGCGCCAGCTTTTGCTTGAGCGCGTTGGCGGCGGCCGGGTGGGTGCCGGTTGTGGTGCAGAATGCGTCGAGATCTGCCTGTGACATCGTGAGTAGCTGGCTCAGCCACTTCTCGCCGAAGGCTTGCGAGAGCTGATAGGTGACCGCGCCATAGGTGCCGGTCAGGTTCAGTTCCTCAGCGAGCAGCTCGATATCGCCCGGCTCAATCTGATTCAGGCTGATGCGGAAATCACGGGTCCCGCCGCCGGATTCGAGCGAATAGACGATAATCCGCGTCTTACCGAAGAGGTCGACCAGTCCGGCGATCCCCGGCTCATCGGGGAGATGCGTCGCGTATTCGCCGTGCATGTCAAAGATCAGAGCGGATGCGACATCGCTCTTGATGAGACCGAAGAGGAGCAGTCGAGTGAGCACGCTCTTACCGGTGCCGCTCTGGCCGAATACGCC
>CALAGB010000552.1 GCA_937891245.1 uncultured Thermomicrobiales bacterium
CGTTAGAAATATCGCGAAAGTCGCGCTACCAGCTCGTGGACGCTGGATGCTCGTGATTCCTCGCGTGCGCGCTCGAATCGTACGGTATGTGCGGGTTATGCCTCGATATGACGACATATCATAACGGCGACGATGAACGAGCGTCGTCACGGCTTCGGATCGGACTTCTTGGCGGCTTCCGTGTCGGCACCGAAGGAAGCTCGCTTCCGCCCGATGCCTGGCGCAACCGGAATGCGTCACTCCTGGTCAAGCGCCTGGCGTTGGAACCGAACTGTGCGCTCAGCCGTGAGCAACTGGCCGGTCTCTTTTGGCCGGAGTCGAACCGTGCGGCCGGCTTGAACAGTCTTCGCCAGGCAGTGCATCTCGCCCGGCGACAGCTCGAATCCCTTCCGCTCGATCCGGCGCATCTCCTTCGTTCGTACGGCAACCGCATTCAGCTCTATCCGGCGGATTCCTGTGAGATCGATCTCCATGTCTTTGAACACGCGGCCCGTCGCGCGCGGGGCAGCGACGACCCGGCGCGCTACTGGACGGCGATCGAGCGCTACCACGGCCAGTTGCTGCCCGACGATCTCTATGTCGAATGGACGGATGTGCCGCGTACGTCACTGGAGAGAACGTATCTCGGCCTGCTTTCAGATGTCGCGCGGTTGCACGAGGCGCGGGCTGAGCCGCAGCAGGCAATTGCCGCCTTGCGACGATTGGTCGCCATCGAGCCGGCGGATGAAGCGGCCCATGTGCGACTGATGCAGCTTCTGACGGCGATTGGGAACCGTCCGCTCGCGCTGGAGCAGTACCGGCTGCTGGAAGATACGCTGGTGCGCTCGCTGGGGGTCACTCCCGAGCCGGAGACGCAGTCGCTGTATCGGCAGATCAAGGCGTCCGGTGGACGAGGTGTCGCGATCCCCTCGTTGGTCGATGCGCGACGTACGGCCGGCAATCTCCCGCATCCAGTTTCGCGCTTTATCGGTCGCGACCAGGAGGTGGCCACGGTCGTCGAAGAGCTTGAACATCACCGGCTGGTGACACTGACCGGCCCCGGCGGCATCGGCAAAACGCGGCTGGCCCTGGAGGTGGCGACATGTGCGGCGGCGAAGCAGGCAGATGGTGCCTGGCTGATCCATCTGGCGGGTGTAAGCGATCCCGCGCTGGTGCCGCAGGCGGTGATCGATGCGTTAGGGATTGACGATGGGCCGCAGCGGCCGCCGCTCGAGACGTTGCTTGCCTCGCTCCGTGATGCCGATCTCCTGCTCTTTCTCGACAATTGTGAGCATCTGGTCGACGCCTGTGCCGAGCTTGTCGAGGTGTTGTTGCACGCCTGCCCGGCCGTGCGCATTCTGGCGACGAGTCGTGAGCTGTTGCGCGTACGTGGCGAGCGCCCGTGGGCGGTTCCGGTGCTGCAACTCCCGTCCCCGACTGCCGCTCCGGACGAGGCCGCGCGGAGTGACGCCGTTCGCCTCTTTCTCGACCGGGTTGCGCTCTACCGGCCCGACGTCAACCTGACACCCGAGAACCTGAACGCGGTCTGTACCATTTGTCGACGGCTCGATGGTCTTCCCCTGGCGCTGGAACTCGCGGCTGCCCGCGGCGCGATCATGCCGTTGCCGCAGTTGGCGACGCGTCTCGATGATGCTCTTAACTTCCTCACCAGCGGAGCGCGCCATGCGCCAACCCGACAGCAGACGTTGCGCGCCGCGCTGGACTGGAGCTATCAGCTGCTCGCGACCGGCGAACGCGTCCTCTTTCGCCGCCTCGCCATCTTCGCGGATGGCTGGACGCTCGATATGGCCGAGTCGATCTGCGCTGGAGAAGACTTGGCCGCGTCCGGGATTCTTGATTTGCACAGCCAACTGGTCGCGAAGTCGCTGGTTCAAGCCGTTCTGGATGGAGACGAGGCGCGTTACCGTCTGCTCGAGCCGGTGCGACAGTACGCCATCGAATGGCTGGACGTCTCCGGCGAGCGCCCGCGCCTGTGCGCCCAGGCGGCGGCCTACTTCGCCGCGTTCCTGGAGGCGATCGAAGCAGAGCTTTCCGGCCCGGCGCAGGTTGGCTGGTTTACTCGTCTGGAGCAGGAACACGACAACATTCGGTTCGCGCTCCGCTGGGCGATTGCGCAGGCTGAGGGCGATCTCGCGCTGCGCATCGAGGCGGTCCTCTGGCGCTACTGGAGCATTCGCTGGCTTTCGGCGACTGGCCTCGATCTGATCGAACAAACGCTGGCATTGCCGGGCTTGTCTCTCTCTCGAGCGCGGGCCTGGGCGACGCTCGGTGCCGGTGAGCTTGCGCGACGGCTTGTCGACTTCCCTCGGGCGATCAGTCTGACAGAAGGATCGCTGGCCCTCTTCCGGGCGCTTGCTGACATGGATGGCATCGCCTGGTCGCTGTCCTATCTGGCGAATTCGGCGAACGTCGCCGGTGATTTCGCGCGGGCCGAGGCGTGCGCTCGCGAGAGCCTCGATCTCTTTCGCACGCTTGGCGATCAACCCGGCAGCGCACGAGCTCTGAATATTCTGGCCGAAGTCGCACGCGTGCATGATGACTATGAGACGGCCGGTACGTTCTATCGGGCGGCGCTCGATCTCGCCCGGCAGCTCGGCGATCAGCAAAATATCGCGGTGCGTCTCCATAATCTGGCCTACGTCGCGTTGCATGACGGCGATGTCGATCAAGCGATGCGATTCTTTGCCGAGGCGTACCGGCTCGATCGGGAGCTTGGGTACCGAACCGGGCCGCTCTCCTTCCTCGAAGGGATGGCCGCGGCGCTGAGCGCGGCCGGTCGCCATCGCCTCAGTGCCCGGCTCTTCGGTGCCTGGGAGGCGAACTCCGGTCTCCCAGGTACGGAGTTCAAGCTGCACCCCGCCGATCAGCGTGAGTTCGACCGATACACCGCGCGAATCACGGAGGCGCTTGGGGCGAGGTGCTTTGCGAACGAGTGGGAAGCCGGTCGACAGCTTTCGCTCGAGCAGGCTGTCGGCGAGGCTGTGACCGCCCTTGGGCGGGCGGTGGTCGATCCGGCTTCCTCGCGCGCTACAGGCTCTGGGCCAGCTGCACCAGGATCGCCCGCTCCTGATTCGTCAAAGCCCGCTGAGCGTTGACGAGCACGCTGAAGGCATCAACCAGTGATGCCTTCAGCTGATTGTTGTGCATCGATTGCGCCTTCTGGATGTTGTTCGCCATGACGCAGAGCGGATGAGCCGTACGGCTGTTGCCGATGAACTGCTTGGCGAGCGTGCACAGGCTGTCGGACGTGACGCCGACGGTGAAGCTGACCGAGTTGTTCCCGGCATTACCGGCGTAGTCGGTGGCCGTGGCGCTGAATTGATTGTTGCCGAGCGCGAATGTGTAGGCCGGGCCGCTGATATCCGTGCAACTGCTCGAGGCGACTCCCGAGAGGTTGTCGCTCGCGCTGCAGTGGATCGTGACGATCTGATCGACCTGATAGCTCGCCTGGTTCCCGCTGTAGCTGACGGTTGGAGCGGTGCGGTCGATATTGACCGCCGGGCTGCTCGTTGCGGTCGTGCTGTTACCGGCATTATCGCTTACCGTCTGCGTGACGGCCTGGTTCATCCCCTCGGTCGTGATCGACTGGTCATCCGGGCACCTCGCGACGCCGGAGCCGCCATCGGCACAGCTCCAGTGAATCTCGACCGGCGTGTTGTACCAGTTGCTGCCGTTCGGGGCCGAAGTCGGCGCGCCGCTCACGGTTGGTGCCTTGTTGTCGATCATTAAGCCGGTCAGTTGCGCATTGACACAGTTTCCGGCGATATCACAGAGCGTCTGGGTGTTGGTTGCGACGTTCGCCGATTCCGCATCCGGCCCGAGGCTGGTCGACAGCGTGAAATCCGCGGGCGAACTCGCATCGAGTCCGGAGAAGGTGTCACTCGCATGGCAGCTGAGGGTTAGATCGCCGCGCACCCAGCCGGACGGCGGATCGTCGCACGACCAGGTTGGTGCCGTCTTGTCGTACTGCACGGTCAGATCGTGGGCCGTCTCCTGGTTCCCGGCGAGGTCGGTGGCGTAGTAGCTGACCGAAGTCGTGCCTTCGCTAAAGGTGAGCGCATCGAGCGACTGTCCGATGCGGTTGACGGTTCGGGTGCTGCTGTCACCGTTCACGCTTACCGTCAGCGAGCCGAGCCCAAAGCCACCGTCGTTATCCGCCACCTGAATATGGAGCTTCAACGTGTCGTCGTTATACCAGCCGGCTCCGTTCGGCGTGGCGAGCGCGCCGCTGCCGTCGACGATTGTGCCGGTGCTGGTTGGCGCGACACTATCTGTGGCCGGTGCGAGGAGGAAGACGCGCGATTCTCCGTTGAGCGAGCCGACGGCGGCGATGAGACCGTTATCGTTGATCCCTGCCGCTCCATTGAGATGCCAGTTCGTCAGATCGGTCTGGACGACGCGCGTGTTGAGGTCGATCGGGTCGGTCGAGCCGCTGGGCCAAAGCGTGGCGTTTGCTTCAGCGATTTCTCCGACCACATCCCCCAGATTGTTAATGCCACCTGCCGCCCCGGTGCTGGCAGTCCCGGTACTGAGGAAGACAAGCCCGCCGCTCTTGGTGTAGATGAAGGGTGGGCGGTTGAATCCGAAGTTGGAAGACGACTGACCGATGACTTCGCCCGATTCGTTAATCCCGGTGGCCTGCATGGTGGCACTCTCGTCGGAACCGTCCGGACCGATGACGATTGCGCTGTGGGTCGTGTGATCGTAGAGATAGGCGCACTGGGTTGCAGTGGCGCAGGAGCCAAAGCCCGCCACGTCACCCGCGTCGTTGATATCGGCCGCTCCCGAGTCGATCCCGAAGCCGAGGTCGGTGATCTGGTTGGAATTGTTCGAGCCGAGCGGCGCTTCGCCAGCCGCCGGAATTTGACTGTTCTGCGGGAGATAGGTCCCAACGGTCATACGCGGGCCGGCGGCGTTCATGGCCCGAACGCCGGTCAAGACCGAGACCGCGTCGCTGTCGGAACTCGTGGCGATGGTGTACTGGTGCAGGTGACCATCGCTGTTGTTCCAGTAAAGCAACACGCCGTCATGGGTGAGATCCTCGGGCACACCATAGGCGGCCGGTTGCACCGCGGCGCTTCCGCCGTGCGGCCACACGAGGACATGCTGAAAGCCACCCGTGTCTGACGCTCCCGCGACGATGTCGCCTGCATCATCGATTTGCGTGGCCCCAACGATCCAGCCGTCGGTTCCGCTCGGCATCGGCAAGGCGGTAAGCGCGTAGAACGGTCCGCTCGCCGCGTTGACTGCCGACGGCGCAAGCAGACCGGCGAAACCGGCGAAAAGAAGACAGATCGCAACCCCGCGCGCAAGGTATCGTGTCACTCGGACTCTCCCCTGAATTCCCTGATTGAACGAGACAGGCCGGCGGCAGCATGACGCGCCGCGCATACACACTCTGTGGCACGCTTGCGCACGCGCCGCTCGCGCGGAGTATAGAGACGGTCCGTTATTCGGGCGTTATTTCGCGAGGGGTCCTGTTGCTCCCGGAGCCGGTCGGTGATTCGCGCAAGGTACGCGGTGAACCGACCTGCCCTATCCGGCGCGTAAGGCATCGGCCGGTGAAACGCGGCCAGCCTGCCAGACGGCGATCGTCACCGAGAGGATCGAACCGGCCACCGCGACGGCGGCGGTCACGGCGATCTGCTCCCACGGCACCAGGAAATGCACTTCGGGATGCTCCAGCGCGATGATGCGCACCAATGTGCGCGCCATGACCAGTCCGAGCGCGATGCCGAGCCCGATGCCGAGCGCGGCGGTGACCGCTGACTCGAAGGCGAGCGTGGCGCGCGTCTGCCAGCGCGTGAAGCCGAGCGCGCGCAAGGTGCCGAGTTGCCCGCGCCGCTCGATGACCGACTGCACCCCGAGCATACCGAGCGCCGCCACCCCGGCGATCAGCCCGAGGCTCATGAAGCCCTGCACGATGCGCGTCAGCAGGAGCCGGATCGAGCGTCCGACCTGCGCCTTGTCGGAGAGATTGGTGACGCTCAGGCCGTCCTGTGCGAAGGAGATGCGCAACCCCTCGGCGGCGTTCACCGGGCGTACGCCGTCCTTTACGGCAAAGAGATACGTCGAAGGCGCGTCGAGCGCGATGCCGAATCCCTGCGCCGTTTGCTGCGAGATATAGATGCCGGGGTCGAGTTCGCTGCGGCTATCGACCAGCCCGATCACGGTCAGCCGCACCGGCTGGCCGCCCTCTCTTGGCCGGACCCAGAGCGTGAAGGTGCCGTCATCATCCTTCACCGTCGTATCCGGCAGGGTGAGGATCGAGTTGAGCAGCGTGGACGAGACGACGGCCGTGCCCGGTTGATCGCGCACCGCCCACCAGATCGCGCCACCCCGCAGTGTCGGAATTCGGGGGCCCAGGGCCACATGCGTGTTGGTGAGGAATTGGTTGTCAACGACGGCGAGCGGTGCCGTTTCCCAGCCGGCACGCGGCACACCAAGCTGCACGACTTCGGCATCGGTGAGCGTCGTGATCGAGCCAATGCCCCGGAAGGCGTTGGCTGAGACGGCAGAAGCCGTGTCGAGCGCGGTTGTCATGCTGGTGATCGGCGTTGGACTGGCCTGGTCGGCCCGAATGTCGAATCCGGCGATCGGCGGTGAACTCGGCGAATAGGCGGCGAGCAGCGCGTTGATCATCGTGAGCGCGGTCACCATGGTGAAGATGACGATGCCGAACATGACGACCGCGAAGCCGGTGCGCCAGGGGCGATCGCCGAGATAGCCGGCCGCAGGGCGGACGATCGAGCGGAGACACCCAAGCGCCGACAGCGCCCGGTCGAGCAACGCCAGCACCGGCCGCAGCAGGCGCATAACGAGCCAGGTTGCCGTCAGCATGAGCGCGAGCCCGCCGCTGGCGACCGCCAGTGCGTCGGCGATCGTGCTACCACGCGGCGTCGGCAGTTGGGCGAGGGTGCGCAACCAGAGTCCGAAGAGCCCAAGTCCGATCAGCGTGGGAAGGAGCGTAGCGATCTCCTCGACACGCGCTGCCCGCTCCGGTCGCAGCCGCCGTCCGGCCAGGGCGACGATCCCGCTTACGAGAACGGCGACGCCGAGGAAACCCAGCGAGAGCGCGCCGGGGAGCACCAATGGATTGCGCGGCAGCAAAGGCAACGCCGGCGCGTGCCAGCGCCACCAGATGAGCAGCCCGCCGAGCAGGAGCAGCATGCCGGGGATCAGCAGCCAGGAGCGGTTCTCGTCACGGTCATCACCACGCGTCGCACCCGCGATGCCGGAGCGGCTGGCGCGCCAGGCTGAGGCGAGCATGGTGAGCAGAATCAGCAATACGCCACCGGCGAAGGTGATGACCACGGTGAGCGGCTCGACGCGCCAGTCGAGATGGAAGCCGAAGGTCGCCAGCGCCGCTTCGAGCGATCGGGTCGTGAGATAGCTGACGGCAAAACCGGCGACGCCACCGAGCAGCGCGGCCAGCAAGTCGTAGATCAGACCCTCGAACAGGAACATACTCACGATCTGCCCGCGCGTCATGCCGAGCGCGCGCATCGTCGCCAGCTCCGGCCCACGATCGGTGGCGAGGAGCGAGAAGATGAGGAAGACGAGCAGCACTCCGGCAGCGACCGAGAAGAGGCCGAGCACCAGGAAGACGGTCGTGACGACCGCGCCATACTCGTTGGCCCGCGTGAGCGATTCTTGCTTGACCGCGAGCACCGAGAAATCGGTGACGTTGCTCAACTGCTCGAAGATGGAGCGGTCGGCGCTGCTGGATGGGATGCTGAGGCCGAGCTCGAAAAGCTGGCGACGCGTTGGCGGATCGGTAACGAGACTGACGAAGCGATTCGACATCTTGGGGCGGGCAGCTTCGGCGCGGATGGTGAGCAGTCGGGTGCGGTCGGAGCCATAGACCTGACCAGAGGCGTCGAGCATCGCGTGCTGCACTTCCGGAGTGTGCAGAAAGGCGTAAATCTCCTGAGCCGCCGCGTGATCGGCCAGCGGCAGACGGAGCGCTTCGCTGGCGGCGGCGCTCTGCGTGACGCTGTCGACGCCGCCATGATTCGCCACCAGGAGCAGATTGATCTGCTGTGGATGCTCGGTGAAGCGCTGCACCTGCGCCAGCGGTGCGATCACCGTCGGCTCCAGCCCGCCCAGGCCGGCACTCGTCACGACCGCCGCCAGGCGAACGTCCCAGCGCTGCTCATGCAGCATCAGGCGGAGCGGCTGACCCGGCGTCGCGCCGAAGACGTTGGCTGCTGCTTCGTTCATGACGACGTCATCCGGAGACAGTTCATCGAGTCGCAACGACGTGCCGTCGCGCGTCGTCAAGGTGCCGAAGGCGGGTGGCGGTGATGCGGGGAGCGCCATCAATGTGAGCAGCGCCTGTGCCTGATGTGTTTCCGGCTGCACCGCAGTGACCTGTTCGACGATCGCGGGCATCACCCCGGCGATGGCGGGTGAATGACGAACGCTCTCGCCAATTGTGTCGGCCTCCGACGCATCGAAATAGCTGAACCTGGCGCTCGCCAGTTGATTGATGCCGGGCTGGGCGAGCACGCTGATTTGGTTGCTACCTCCGCCGCGTGCGGGCCCGACCACGACGATCTCATCAACCGGCCCGAGGCTCTCGGTCACCAGCGAGCGGACGGTATGGGTCATCGAATCGCCGGTGCTCAGGGCGCTGCCGATGACCGTTGTCGAGAGCATCAGCCCGAAGATGATCAGGAGTGCCCGCGCCCGGCGCCGCGGAACGTTGCGCAGACCGAGTGTGAACAGGATCTTCGCCCGCCAGGCCAGCACGCTGAAGATGAGCAGCGCCACCAGCAGCGCGCTTGCCAGGGCGATCGCGATCGTCTGAGCCGGCCAGCCGATGAGCGCTTGCATCGCTATCCGCCGGCCGCGATATCGTCGATCGCGTCGTGCGGCCGGGGTAGTCGCGCCGGTTGCCGCCGCTGATCGGAGACGATCCGGCCGTCCTGCATGCGGATGATCCGCCGCGCGCGCTCCGCGATCTCCGGTGAATGCGTCACGATGATGAACGCCTGCTCGTGCTCGGCGTTGAGTTGCTGGATCAGGTTCATGACCTGATGGGCGGAATCGCTGTCGAGGTTGCCGGTCGGCTCATCGGCGAAAACGATGGCCGGGCGGTTGACGAGTGCTCGCGCGATGGCGACACGCTGCTGTTGCCCGCCCGACAGCGCCGAGGGCCGGTGCGTGACGCGGTCGGATAGGCCGACGGCGTCGAGGATGGCGAGCGCTCGCTTCCGTGCTTCGCCGCCGCGCGTACCGGTGATCAAGAGCGGCATCTCGACGTTTTCGACGACATTGAGCGTGGGTAGCAGATTGAAGGTCTGGAAGATGTAACCGGTCGACCGCGCGCGCAGCCGGGCACGGGTGCGATCGGAGAGGCTGCGCAGCGACGCGCCGTCGATCCAGATATCTCCGGTGAAATCGCCCTCCAGTCCGGCGAGACAGTTGAGCAGGGTCGTCTTGCCGCAACCGGATGGACCCATGATTGCGGCAAGTTCGCCCGGTTCGACCTGCACGTCGATCCCGCGCAGCGCCTCAATCGTCACCGAGCCCGCGCGATAGCGCTTGCCCAGCCCGGCGGCGCGCACCACCGGCTCGCGCTCCACGCGCGGCTCGAACGGGATCACGGATCGGTTAGGGCGTCGTCGCTGCATCATGGGCCTGAACCGTTTTCATCACGAGATCCGCGATCCGCCGGTAACCGGCGGTCGACGGATGAAATCCATCGCTGCTAATATCCTCTTCATGGCCCGCGATCTCGTCGGAATGCCCGTAGAGATCGACCAGAATTGCGTTATGCTGGTGTGCCGCGCGCGCGATTGTGTCATTCCAGTCGCGCACCGCCTGCTCGAGCGATACCTGATCGACTGAAGCGAACGCCGGGACGAGGCGCAGATCGGGCATATTGAGCACGACCACACGCGCCGTGGTCTGCTGTGCGAGCTGCTCCAGCAGCGCATCGAGGTTGGCGGCGAACGTCTCCCGGCTCACGCCGTGCCGGAGGTCGTTGATGCCCGGCCAGATCGTCACCCAGGCGGGCCGTGCATCGAGCGCAACCGGTAGCTCCTGGCTGATGATGTCGCTCAGCGTCGCGCCGCTGATCCCAAGGTTGATCAGTTGCGGGTTGTCCGGTAGGGCCTGACTCACCAGCGGCACCCAACCTTCGGATGTCGGATGATCGGCTCCGACCCCGACCGCGTCCGAGGCGCCGAGGGCGACATAGACCGACGGCTCCGCCGCGCTACGCGCACCGTGCGTGCTCCACCAGAAGAGCCCGGCGCCGATGATGAGCGCCGTGAGGACGAAGATCGAAATGAAGCGGGGGAGGGCGAGTCTCATCACCGTGGTTCACCATCGCCGCGCAGCGTTGCTTCCGCTCCGCGTTGAGCCGCTCGGGCGCGTATTCGTCCGGCGGGAGCGATCGCGAGTGCGACGGGTGATCCTTGGCTCCTCCGAGAACGACCTTGGGGTTCAAAGTATAACATAGTTATGACAAGATATGCCGGCTGTTTACCCGTCCCCGCGATGCTTATGTTCGGATTGAATCGCGAACTGTATACATAACGTCGTACGAGGAGATCGGTGACGGCCGATCGGAGGATGTATGAGCGAACGCGACGAACTGCGTGCCACCATCGATGAAGCGCACACGCGCTTTCTCTCGGCGATCGACGGTTTTCCCGATAAGGTGCTCGAAACCGAACCGGCGGCCGGTGCCTGGTCGCCGCGTGATATCACCGGCCACGTCGCCGATTGGGAGCAGGAAACGCTGTTGGCGGCGCGCCATATACTGGGTGGGCAGAAGCCGCGCTGGCACCCGATCAAGGATGGTCAGGGCTACAACATGACCCAGGCGGCGCTGCGCGGCACCGATTCCTGGTCGGCGGTACGCGGCGATCTTCAGGCTGCCCGCGCCGAAATGCTCGCGTTTATCGACGAACTCAGTGACGAACAGCTGAAGACGGTTGGGCCGTATCCCTGGGGCGAGATTGGGAACCTGAAGCGATTGCTCGTCGATCTCGCGCACCATCTCGATGAACACGCGGCGCAATTGGAAAGCTGGCGGCTGCAACGGACCGGCGCGCGCGTTGAGCGGGGGAAACCACATGGGTGAGACGATCGTATGGGAGCGTGATTTCGAGGCGGCCAAACAACGGGCGCTGCGCGAACGCAAGCCGTTGCTGATCGACGTGATGAAGGATCCCTGTCGGGGGTGTGCCAAGCTCGATGCCGTGACGTACGTCGATGAACACGTGATCGCCGAGGTAAACGCGCGCTTCGTGCCGCTCAAGCTCAACCTCTTCGAAGACCCGCGCGATGTGCTCCGACCGCTCAACGTCCTCTGGACGCCGACGATCCTCTTCACCGACCGGCGCGGCACCGTGCACTATCGCAATATCAACTTCCTGCCGCCCGAGCTCTTTCTGGCGTTGCTCGATCTCGGCGAGGCGAACGTCGACCTGCACTGGTCCCGCGTCGATCACGCGATCGACCTGCTGCGCACCAGCTATGAGCGCGACCCCGAGAGCCTGCTCGCCCCCGAACTCCTCTACTACTGGGGCATCGCCGTCTACCTCAAGACGCACTCCGACCCCGAGATGTACAAGGTCTGGGATGTCTTGCGCGAACGCTTCCCCGACTCGATCTGGACGCAGCGGGTGCCGTAAGCGGCGGCCCTCACCCCCGACCGGTCCCTCCCATGGGAGGGACCGGTCGGGGGTGAGGGCTCCTCGTTCTACCCGTTTTCCGCCATCCAGTGCTGCGCTTCTGTGAGCGCGGTTGCCTTGTCGCCGGGTTCGAGGGTGCCGTCGAGGACCATATCGCGCAGGAAATCTTTCAGGTCGCCAATCCAGCGGCCGGGTGGGCGCTGGAAGATCTCCATCAGTTCGTTGCCGTCGAGCGGGCTTTGCAGCTGATCGAGTGCGTGCTGCTCGCGCAGTCGCTGAATATGCTCGCGTAGCCCCTGGATGCGCCTGGCCGCTTCGCGTTGACGATCGGCGCGGGCGCTGGTGACGTCGGCAGCGACCAGATCGAGCAGGTCGTCGAGCAGATCGCCTGCTTCGAAGACGATGCGGCGCACGGCGCTGTCGGTCCACGATTGATCGTAGCCGGCCGGGCGCAGGTGAAGATCGACGAGGGCGGCGACGCGATCGATCAGCGCCCGTTCCTGCTTGAGCCGTCGCAGGGTTCGGCGCGCGATCCCGGCGCCGAGCCGTTCGTGCCCGAAGAAATGCACCTCGCCCGAGTCATCGATGCTGCGAGTCATCGGCTTGGCGGCATCGTGCAGTAGCGCCGCCCAGCGGAGTGCCAGTCGTGGCGGGCTCTGGTCGATCACGCGCAGCGTATGCAGCCAGATGTTCTTGTGGCGGCCTTCGCCGGTGTCGTCGGCCATCGGCACGATCTCCGGCAGGACATAGGGAAGTAGCTGCGCCTCGCGCATCAGTTCGAGCGCGCGACCGGCGGCCGGCGCGGTGAGCAAGCGGTTGAGTTCGGAGGCGATTCGTTCGCGGCTGATCCGTTCGAGCTCCGGCCCCATCTCGCGCGCGGCGGCCAGCGTTTCGGGATCGAGGCTGAAATCGAGCTGGGCGATGAAGCGGAGCGCCCGCAAGATGCGCAGCGGATCTTCGCGAAAGCGATCGACACCATTACCGACGGCACGAATGACGTGCCGCTCCAGGTCGTCACGCCCACCGAACGGATCGATGATATTGCCGCTATGCGCGTCGAGCGCCATGGCATTGACGGTGAAATCGCGGCGCGACAGATCGCCGAGGATATCGGTGCCGTGGCGCACGGCCGGCCGGCGATCGGGTGTCGGGTAGAACTCCTCGCGGTAGGTCGTGATCTCGACGATGACGTCACCGAAGACGAAGCCGACCGTGCCGAACTTCTCGCCGACGGTGTAAATACTGTCCGGCGCGACCTCGCCACCGGCGCGCTTGGTTTCAGCCGGTTCGGCATCGGTCGCGAAATCGAGATCGACGACCGGCTGGCCGAGCAACAGACCACGCACGCTGCCGCCGACGAGATAGAGCTCATGGCCCTGCCGGGCGAACGCCGCGCTCAGGCGATCGGTAATCTCCCGCATGTCCGGGGGTAACTGCCCCAGCAATGCCGCTCGCTCACCAATCTGTCCTGCCCGCTGCCTCGCCTCGCCCACACAACCTCCAAGCTGCACACCAGCCAACCACCCTCACGACCTGACCCCCGATTGTAGCGTAGGGGTGCGGTTGGGGCGAACTGGGGCAGAGTGCGGCAGATTGGGCCGAGGAGCGGGTCAGCGATTCAAGAGGGAGAGCGGCGCTTTCAGCAATCTCTGCGGAAGCCGGAATGAGGTTCGCTGGATGGCAAGGCGCCCTTCCACGAGGGAGAGAACGGAAGTGGCGAGCATGAGCAGCAGCACCGATTGGGAAACCGGTATCCACCAATCCCAATGATTTGCCAGTGACATGAGAAAGAGCAGCGGCGGAAGCACGAGGCTCGCGGCCAGAATGGCGCGCATCCGGGCTGACCAGGGGCGATAGTAGCGGATTGCCAGTAGCGGGACGACGAGCAAAGCGGCGCCATGCACGTAGTTGTGATGACTGATCAGCAGCGTCGCGATCATCGTTACCAGAATGCGATGGGTCAGGATCTCTGGGTCCTCCTGCCAGCAGCCACGCCACACCCAAACGACGAAAACGACCGCCGCGAGATCGAGCGTGAGGGTAACGAAACTGCTCGCGGACGATGTCAGCCCAGGGAGGAGATTGAGCACGAGGGCATTGAAGCTCAACATATCACCGGGATGGATGCCCGCAATCGTTGACGCGTTGCTGGAGATGTTGCGCAGCAGATCGATGTACGACACGGTTCCGGAAATCCCAAGAAGTGCGAGCGAACCGATTCCCAAAACCGCGCCGACGGCAATGAAACCGCGCATGAAATCCCACCGTCGCTTGATCAGCATGACCAGGGCAAGGAGGACGACATATTGAGGCTTGAGAACGAGAAGCCCAGCCCAGATGCCAGCCCGGAATTCACGTTTTTGTACGAGTGAACGCCAGCAGAGATACATGCTCAGTATTAGGAAGCCGGTGGGCTGCCCCAGGACAAGACCTTCCATCACGGGGAAGGCCATCAAGGCTGCAAGCGCCAGTTGCGTTCGTTTGGCGGGTCGATCCGCGATCAGCCGCAGCGAGACCCATGCGCTCAAACCGAGATTGATGATGCTCCAGAGCACAAACGCGAAGATCGGCGGCAGCAACGTGAAGGGGGCGATGAGCAGAAAATAGATAGGAGGATACGGTGAAACACCGGTAACGAAGGTGTCAGGCGTCGCATAACCGCTGATTCGTGCGAGTTCGACCCCACGAGCATGAACGATCGTCATGTCATAGGCGGAGGCTGGGCCAGTTCTCAGAAACGCCTTCGTCGCCGACCAGAAGCAACCGAAATCAAACCCGACCCACTTGAACCAGCCGGTGCCAGACACAATAGCGAGTGTTGTGAGGATCCAGAACGCAGCGATGAGGAACAGGAGTGCCGAAAACGAGAGATCGCTGGCGTGGTAGACCGAATGATTCCGATGTCTCATCAACGGCATGAAGTGTCGTGTTCCATTTCGTCATGAGAAAGCTTGGCCGTGTCTTACCTCGAGCTTTGTTTATGCGTACGTCTTTGACCCTCGTGATGGGTCAAGTCGAGCATTCGTGATGGTCAGATTGAAGGATCCGGTATCAGAAGGAACACCGGCTACCGCCCATTCGTACCAATGAGGCTCCCGGCGTCTACTGGCTCGGCCGCGCAGCCCGGAAACAACGTCGAGATACCTTGGTTATGCGTCATTTGGGACTTTTGGAAGGCATACGAACGAAACCACCGATGCTACCGTTTGCCGAGGAGGTAGTCGCCAATGGTGTCCGGCTCGATTTCCGAGCGCCCTACACAGAAATTGCAACTGGGATCGGCGTTCAAGAACTTCGGTCTCATTTTCTTGCTTCTTGTTCGGTTACTGGTCGCGGGATATGGGATCCTGCTCCTCTGGCGCTACTACCCGGGGCCGTCGCCTATCGGGATAGCCTTCTTTCTCGGTCTGATGATCGTGCTCTTCCTGGCGCTGCCAATGGCACCAAGCGACAGTATTTCCACTCTCCGACGCTGTAGCTGGTGGTTCGCATACGCAGCCGGATTCGTCGCCTTCGCGATCCTGCGCTCATTTGCCGATAACGGACAAACGGTCCATTATCACTACCCGATCCGCTTCGGCGATGGATTGTTTGGAACGCCGGCCCCAGTCTATCTGCAGCATGTTCTTCCTGATCCGAGCCGGCACGATCCATTTACCCTTCTCATGGTCGCAACCTACATTTCATACTTTGTCGTTCCGACTGCGATTGCTCTTTATCTCGCCCGTCGTCGCCCTGAGCGCTTTCCGCGCTATGTCATCGCGGTGTCCATTATGTTTATGGTCGGCTTGATCGCTTATCGCCTGTTTCCCACCGCGCCACCGTGGATGGCGTCACGCGACGGCTATATTCCGTCGATCTATCGGGTCACCTCGTTGATCTTCCATCCGGACACCTATTCCCAAGGGATCAACCTTGTCGGATCCAACGACGTCGGCGCGATGCCGTCGATTCATGTTGCCGAAACATGGCTGGCGATCTTTGCCATCCGGTTCCGTGGTCGTTTGGCTCGTATCCTCGGTGTGACCTATGGGTGCATGATGATGTTCGCGGTCGTCTATCTTGGCGAGCACTGGGTGGTCGATGTCATCGCCGGGTTTAGCCTCAGCTGCGCGATCTGGTACGGGACGCGTACGTTGGCCTCCGTGAAATGGCCGGCGATTCGACGGGTCTTTATGCG
>CALAGB010000553.1 GCA_937891245.1 uncultured Thermomicrobiales bacterium
GGGCATGTAGCGCCCGCCACGAGGAGGCGCAGACGCTGCTGGCGCTCGCGAGCCTCTGCCATGCGAATGGGGATACTTCGTCCGCACGGGGATATCTCGATACAGTGCGCGATCTCTGTACGTCGATGGGAGCCACGCGGATACTGACACAGGCCGACGGGGTCGATCAACGCATACGGGCAACGGACGGCGTCGACAAAGGTCAGCCTCCGGCCGGTCTCACGGCGCGAGAAGTCGAAGTCCTCCGGTTGCTGGCGGCAGGTCTGCCCAACGCGGAAATCGCGGATCGGCTCAGCCGTAGCCCACGCACGATCAACGCGCACCTCACCAACATTTACAGCAAGCTCGGGGTCAACACGCGCGGCGCCGCGATCCGGTTCGCCCTCGATAACGGCCTCAGCTAACCGGCTGGTCGCTCATCAGTAGATTTACTTAGCCCACACCTCCAGAAATCCAACGCGAGAATTAAGTCATCCCGCTGATGTGTTCAGCGTGATTCCGCACTACAGTCTGCGTTACAGACGACCTGGGAGCAGTTCGTTTCGCCGCGATCACCCGAGCCGAATCGCCCGGGTGATCTGACCGAAATCCCGCAGGCATCGGTTCCGACGGTGAACACATCAGGAGCCGTTGCATGCGTTGAGCCGGGCGCCACGCGCAATCAGAGGAGAAACAGGACAGATGGCGTTGCTCGCGGTTCGGCACAACGTTCGGAATTACGACGACTTTCGCACCGTCTACGACTCGATGAGCGAGCTTCAGCAGCAGTGGGGCGTGATGGCGGAGTCGGTCTATCAACTGGCGGACGGGCCGAACATCGTGCTGGTTCTGCACCACTTCGCCACCGTCGCCCAGGCTGAGGCGTTTCTGACGAGTCGAGAGCTTCAGGCGGCAATGAGGCAGGCCGGGGTAGAGGGCGAGCCCCGCGTGGAAATCTACGGCGAGGCCAGCAGATAACGCCGGTCGGGTCCGTTGACGGCAGTCCTCGATTCTCACCACGCACCGGGGATTCAGGCTGAAGGAGGGCGTTGAACGTGGGGTGTTCGATCTTATCGGGAAGCAAGTGGGTACACCAAATGGCGAACCTCGCCCCAGAGGGCAGCGAAGCGATCGTCCGGTTGGGCGAACCCGCCTGCCATGATCCACGCAGCACCGGTGGGAAAGCCGCCGCCCTGAGCCGGTTGGCCGAGCACTTCGTCGTTCCATCGGGGTTCTGCATCACGTCAACGGCGCTGGCCGGAATCGCCCCACCAGTTCGTCTCCCGAACTGGCTCAGCGAACGCGTCCTCGACGCGTACCAGATACTGGCGGCTACCAACTCTCCCGTCGCCGTCCGCTCCTCCGCGATCGATGAAGATGGCGCCGCATCATCCTTTGCGGGCGTTCACGAAACGTATCTCAACGTTCAGGGCACCGGAGCGCTTGTGGCGGCTGTCGAACGCTGCCTGGAGTCGTTCTTCAGCCCCCGTGCGCTGAGCTACCGGCGCGAACGAGGCGCGGCGCACGGCGCGTTCGAAGACGTGCGCATGGCGGTACTCGTGCAGCAACAGATCGCGTCCGACGTCTCGATCGTGGCGTTTAGTGCCAACCCGGTAACACGACGGCGCGATGAGATCGTAGTTACCGCCTCCTGGGGGCTGGGAGAGAGTATCGTCGGCGGCACGGTAACGCCGGACACCTGGCTCGTCGACCAGTCAGGCGAGTACCTGTGCGAAGAACGCATCGGCGATAAGCGCCGGATGACGATCGCGAGCGAGGGTGGTAGCCGCGAGGTGGACGTCCCCAGAGTGATGCGCGCGGTCCCGTCATTGACATGGGAGCAGGTTCGTGAAGTAGCGCACCTGGCGGCGCGGCTGGAGGGGCAGACAGGCTACCCGGTCGACATCGAATGCGCTTACGCCGCCGGCCGGCTCTATCTGCTGCAGTGCCGGCCAATTACGACCCTGTTGTGAATGTCCCGGCCGGTGTGGCCGGTGATGTGTTCGAGAAAGGCAACCGTTGATGAGCGTAACAACGTCCGGTGCCGGCGCGATGCCCGAGGTGAAGTGGGAACAACCGGGTGACGAGCAGATGTTCTGGCAGCTCGACCGGATGCACTTCCCGAATCAGATCTCCATGATGGAAGATGACTTCATTCACATCTTCTACTCCAAGGGCTTTTTCGTGGCGGCCGAGGTCTACGGCGCGCCGATTCGTCCTCATGTGCGCCGGTTCTTCACCCGGCATTACCTCGCATTTGCCCCGCTATCGCTCCCGCACGCAGAGTTGGAAGAACTCGGCAAACGCTTCGAGCAGAATCTCGGAAAGGCCATTGGAGGACAGAAGAACCGTTGGGAGAACGAATTCCTACCGGAAATTCGTTCGCTGATTGACGACTGGGAAGCGTTCGACCTGGCTGGCGCATCCGACGCCCAACTCCTCGCACACTGGGATGTGACGATCCAGCGCCTGGGACGCCTCTCACAGATTCACTTCGAAATCGCGCTACCGATGTTATTGAGCATCGGCCTCTTTGATGAGATCTATACCGACCTGTTTGGGGCAGAGAACCCACTGGAAAGCATGCGTCTGCTCCAGGGCACGCCGACGATGACGACTCGCATGGGGCAGGAGTTGTGGCGCTTGAGCCGCATCGCCTCGAACTCGCCGGCGGTGCGGACGATTCTCGAAGAAGAAGCGGCCGCCGATGTCGTGCCGGCGCTGGAGCGTGACCCGGCATGTGCATTGTTCCTGGCCGAGTTGCACGAGTTCCTCAGCCAATACGGTCACCGCGCGGAGACCTGGGGCATTTCCTATCCCTCATGGGTGGAGGATCCCTCGCCCGCGATCAAGTCACTCAAGGATTTCCTCTCCCAGCAAAATCGCGACCTCACCACTGAACTCCAGGAGCTGGCGGAGGAGCGTGACCGCTTGATCGCCACGGCCCGCGAACAACTGGTCGGCTACCCGGCGCAGGCGCGTGAACAGTTCGAGTTCATCCTGGCCGGAGCGACCGTGGCGTATTACCTTTCCGAAGAGCATGGCTTCTGGATCGACTCCTACGGGATCGACTGCGTGCGACAGGTGATCCTCGAAGTTGGCCGGCGGCTGGCAGCGAGAGGCGCGCTCGCGGAACGCGACGACATTTTTCATCTGACGTTCGCGGAGGCCCGCGATACCTTCACACAACCTGGGACCGACCGGCATGAACTGATCGCGGAGCGCAAGGCTGAACTTGTCGCCCATCGTGATATGCACGTCCCGCCCGCCCTCGGCACGGAGCCGCCGGGCCCGCCGCCGGACAATCCGCTCTTCCGAACGCTGGGCAAGTTCTTTGGGGCACCACCACCGCCGTCGGATGAGCCAGGCGTGTTACGCGGTGCGGCTGGCTCGGCCGGGCGTGCGCGGGGCATCGCTCGCGTGGTGCGCTCGCTGGCTGACGCACAACGGCTCCAGCCGGGCGAGATTCTGGTCACCGAGACGACTGCACCGGCCTGGACACCGCTGTTCGCGAGCGCAGCAGCCGTAGTGACCGACACCGGCGGTATGCTGAGCCACTGTGCCGTCGTTGCGCGCGAATACATGATCCCGGCCGTCGTCGGAACCGGCATGGCGACCGCAGTGATTCCGGACGGTGCGACGATCGAGGTCGATGGGTCCGCCGGCATTGTCCGTGTCGTCGCGGACTGAAGCGCCGAATACCGAGGCAGTTGCCGGGGTCGCGCGTGACGCGA